>NZ_PDGZ01000008.1:0-275694 GCF_014335105.1 Corynebacterium sp. LK28
TGGTGGACTGGTATTCCATCTCTGATGGCGCGGCCATGTCAAAGGCCTTGCAGGAGCTGAAATCGCAGGGAATCCGGCGCGACCTCGACCTCGAGGTCGCGCCGGGGGAGTTTTTGGCTATTTTGGGTCCCAACGGGGTGGGCAAGTCCACCCTTCTGAATGCTGCCCTCGGCACCCGCAAGCTCAGCCGCGGCAGCATCGACGTGACGGACAAGCTGGGCTACATCCCCCAGCAAAGGATGTTCGAACAATCCATCCCGTTGCGCGCAAGAGATCTGGTTGGCCTTGCGCTCGCAGCGGGCGTCATAAAGAACAGGCGACCAAAGAAAGCACAGGTCGACGCGGCGCTGGAAGAGGTAGGCGCGACCGGTCTAGCCAATCGGCGGGTCGGCGAGCTGTCCGGTGGACAGCAACAGCTGATCCGGCAAGCGCAGGCGATGGCGCAGGACCCGGAGCTGCTGCTGTGTGATGAGCCGCTGCTTTCCCTGGACCTGCGCGCACAGAAGCAGACCGTGGAGCTGCTGGATCGCAGGCGGCGGGAACACAACACTGCGATCGTGTTCGTCACCCACGGCATCAACCCGATCCTTAACGTGACCGACCGGGTGCTGTACCTCGCGCCGCACGGCCACACGATCGGCACGGTCGCGGAGGTCATGAACAGCGAGACACTCTCCCGCCTATACCGGACGGACGTGCAGGTTGTGAACGTAGACGGAAAGCTGGTGGTCGTATGAGCAGCCAATTCCACACCGGCGACTGGTGGGAGGACACCCTCGCGCTACTCTCGGTGGACTTCGTGCAGAACGCACTGCTGGCGGCGCTGCTGCTGGGCATTGTCTCCGGCGCGATTGCGCCACTGATCGTGATGCGGAAGATGAGCTTCGCCGCGCACTCCACCGGCGAACTGGCTCTGATGGGCGCTGCGGCCGCGTTGCTGTTCGGCTTTAGTGTGAGCTGGGGCGCGCTGATCGGCGCAGTGCTGGCCGCCGTGGCGCTGACGGCGCTGGGGCAAAGGGAGCAGGACGCCATCGTGGCGGTGGTCTTGAGCTTCGGCATGGGCCTTTCCGTACTGTTTATCTACCTGTACCCCGGTAGGTCGTCGGCGGCGTTTAGCCTGCTGACCGGCCAGATCGTGGGCGTGAGCTCTGCCTCGCTGGGCATCCTGGCGGTGCTGGCTGCGCTGGTAGTTGCGACGATGGCGCTGCTATGGCGGCCACTGCTGTTCGCCACGGTGGATCCGGTGCTGGCCGCGGCGTCGGGCGTGAAAGTTCGTGTGTTGGCCCTGGTATTCGCCGCGCTGATCGGCGTGGTGGCCAGCCAGGGAGTGCAGATCGTCGGCGCCCTGCTGCTGATCGCACTGCTGATTACGCCGGGCGCGGCGGCAGTGAAGGTGACCAGCAACCCGGTGCTGGCCGTAGTGCTGTCGGGGACATTCTCCGTGGTGTCGGCGGTCGGCGGACTGGTCGCATCGCTGGCGCCGGGGCTGCCGGTGTCGGTGTTCGTGACCACCTTGAGCTTCGTGATCTACCTGGTCTGCCGCGGGATCGCCTGGATGCGTTCCCGGCACGTCCAGGCGGATGCGGTGCGGGCACGGGAGTACTCCGCGACCGGCGAGTCAGTGTCCAAGCAGACCAGCAACGAGGCAGCTGGGCACGCCCACCACGCATAGAGCGACCGGGCGCCTAAAACGCATAGAAATATAGCCACCTCCCCCGGAAGAGGGACAGCCGTCGGTTGGCTCGTTAAGGTAGCACTTGTGATTACCGAGACGACAGCCAATCCACAACCCACCAACCCCTGGATCGTCCGCACCACCACCGGCCTAGTCAAAGGCCATGCGGAAACCGGGGTAACTGCCTTCCGCGGAATCCCCTACGCCGAAAAACCCATCGGCGCCCGCCGCTTCCGCCGCGCTGAACCCATCGCGCCCTGGGAGGGTGTGCTCAGCGCCGCTACCTCCGGCGACGCGTGCTCCCAGTACCGCCCGGCGCGTAAGTCAGCGGGCAACTGGGAAGGCACCGAGGACTGCCTGTGGCTCAATGTGGTGGTTCCGCGCCCCGCGCACTCCGCTGGCACCAATGCGCCAGCCATCGACCCGGAGGCCAACCGCCCAGTCGTGGTCTACTTCCACGGCGGGTCAAACATCCACGGCTCTGCGAACAAGCCTCTGCTGTCCGGCGAGTACTTCGCCCAGGCCATCGACTGTGTGTACGTGGCGGTGAACTACCGCGTGGGCATCTTCGGCCAGCTGGCCCTGGGCGAGGGCACTCACACGCCAGACGACATGGATACCAACCCAGGCCACTCCGACCTACTGACGGCCCTGCGTTGGATCCACGACAACGCCCGCGCCTTCGGCGGCGACCCGGACCGCATAACCATCATGGGCGAATCCAGCGGTGGCTCCATGGTCACCGGCCTGCTGGCCACCCCGTCCGCAGCGGGGCTGTTCAGCGCGGCCATCGCACAGTCCCCCGCCCCGATGATCGTCCACACCCGCGCGAATGCGAAGTATTGGACGGACTTCGCCGCCCGCTGGCTGCATCGCATGCGCGCGGAAGAGTCCCTGCCGCTGGATCAGCGCACCCCGGTTCGCCAGGCACCGCCGGAACTCAGCGACGAGGAGCTGAAAGCCGCCACCGAAGACCTGCTGACCGCCGAGCATGCAATCCTCGGCCGCCTCTCGGACGAGATCGTGCGCTTCCACGCGGACAATCCGATCTCCAAGGCCGGCCCGTTTGCTCCGGTTATCGACGAGGACCTGCTGCCGGAGCACCCCCTTTCCCCCGGTGCGATGATGGATGTGCCACTGCTGATCGGCACGAACCGCAACGAGTACGACATGATGCACCTGGAGCCGAAGCGTAGCTCCATGCAGTACACGCGCACGCGCACGTTCGCCCACGCGATTTCCGGCGCCGCCGCCCACGCCACGAACATCCTGGAGCAGCACTACGGCGGCCCGAAGTCCCGCAAGCTGAAGGGGCGTTTCTTCGGCGACGCGCTGTTCACCGGCCCTTCCTGGTACCTAGCACAGAATCACCCGAGCGACCGGGCGTGGGTCTACCGCCTGGATACCACCACCCCGTTCCTGCGCTATTCCGGCATGGGCGCGATGCACGCCCTGGACCTGCCAATCCTTTTCCAGCGCTATGACCAGGACAAGGGCCGCATTGCCGTGCTACTCGGCGGTCGCGACGAGATGCGCGCCACCACCGTTGCCATGCAGTCGCGGTGGAGGCAGTTCGTGCACTCTCACGACCCAGGTTTTGATCCCTATTCGCTGGGCTTCGCCACCCAGGTTTTCGACGCCCACTTCCCCACCGGCGAGGAAACCATCTACGACCCACAACCCGAGCTGCGGGAAGCATGGGCGCAGGTGCAGTGGGATAAGCAGGAGGAAATGTTCGACTAGCGCTAATGATCAGCTAGCGCTGGAGCCGGCTACGGCTGGGACGAAGGGGGCGTCACTTAGCTGCGCGACGCTTCCGCCACGACGCTAGAGCGACCATGCCCACACCGAGCGCAACCCAACAGCACAGAACAACAACCGCGTGGGTGATGCCGTGGTCATCGAAGTAGGCGACAGAACGCACGGCCGTGCCAGCTGCTCCGATCGGCAGGTGCTGGCCAAACCAGCCCCAGGGGCTCGGTAGCCACTGCCAGCCCGTCGCGATGCCGGACAGCGGGTTGGAAACAAATAGCGTGATGATCGCGCCGATGCCTAGACCTGCGCCGCCGAGCAGAGATTCCATGCCGAGGACGAACATCGACGTGCCGGCGATGCCCAGTGCAAGGATTCCCGCCAGCTCAAGATAGTTTCCGTCGAACAGGTCATACCCAAACTGCATGATTGCGCCGAGCGCCAGACCAGCCAAGATGGAGAACACGGCTGCGCCGACCACCCGGCCCCAACGGCGCCCCTTGAGTCCGAAGGTCAGCAGGGCGGCCGAGGCCATGCCTCCGAAGGCCAGCGGCAGGGCAAGGGTGTTCAGACCAATTCCGTTCGGATCGCCTTCGGGCAGCGGGGCTACATCCTCCACGGAAACCTTCTGGCCCTGCTGCTTCATGCCATCGGCAAGGCCGGTCATGATCTGCTTGAAGGTAGAGCCTGCTCCGCTGGCAATGGTGACAACGGTGCCGTCCTTGCCGAGGGAGATCCCGCCGATCGCTTCGCGCTCCAGGACCTTCGTTTTTACCTCATCGGGGTTGTCGTAGGTATTGACGTCGAAGGCCCCGGGTTGCTTCTGCTCGAGCATTCCCTCGATTTTCTGAACGGCAGGCGCCGGGCCGGAGACCGCGAGAGGGAGATCCTTCGGGCCGGAGTTCATGCTGGGGGTGAGGAATGCCAACAGCATGAGCGTGATGATTCCCGTGAGGGCTACGACGATTGCGGCGAGGCGACGGTTATCACTGCGCTCGGGGGCTGGACGTGCTTGGGTTGGTGGATTCTTCTGCGTATCAACAGCGTTGGACATGGGTTTCCCCTTTCTGTATCCCATAAACCGGAACATTTTGTTCCGTTTGAACAAAATGGATTATAACGTTCCGCTTAGATAGAATGCAAGCGATAGAGCAAAAAAGTTTCGGAAGGTTAGTAATGCGCGCGGATGCACATGAGAACAGGCAAGCAATACTCACCGCAGCTTGGAGACTGTTTTCCACCATTGGAATCGACGTCTCCATGCGCACCATAGCCAGCGAAGCTGGCGTGGGCATCGGCACCCTCTACCGCCACTTCCCCACCAAGCAAGACTTGCTAACGGGACTTTTCGACTACGGGCGCGAGCGGCTCATCGACATCATCGACCGCCACACGGCGGGATGGGAGAACGTTCGACAAGCCACCGAAACGTGGAACAGCTTCGTCCACAGCGTAGCGGGGCTGCAACTAGGAGCCATCGCCACGCAGGTAGTGCCCACCATTGTGGAAAACCTGGACTTCGAGGCAGACCTCGTCCCTCGAATGAACGAGCTGATGGAGCAGTTAGAAAGAGTGCTTCACCGGGCACGCCACTGGTCGCTCCTCAGAGAAGACGTGGACGCACTACATTTCCATCTCGGCCTGGCGGCGATCACCCGCCCCCTCCCTGACGCTGCACGAAAACTTGTCCCCGATTATCAGCCTTGGCTCGTGGAGACATACATCCGGGGACTTAAGCCTTAGAAGCTAGCAGTCCCCGCGGATGTACCCAGAGGGGCGAAAACGAAGGGGCGTCACTTAGCAGCGCGACGCTGGCGGGCGAACTCGCTGAGCACCACGCCCGCAGCGACCGACGCATTGAGGGACTCGACCCACTTGGCCATCGGGATCGACATGATCGTGTCGCAGGTGTCCGCCACCAGGCGGGACAGACCCTTGCCCTCGGAGCCGACGACGATGACGGTCCGGGTGGTGCCGTCGTAGGTGTCGAGGGTGTGGTCGCCACCAGCATCCAGCCCCACGACCTGGTAACCAGCCTGCTGGAACTGCTTCAGGGACCGCACCATGTTGGTGGCCTTCGCCACCGGCAGGCGCGCGGCCGTGCCCGCGGAGGTGCGCCAAGCGACGGCGGTAACGGAGGCGCTGCGGCGCTCCGGGATGATCACGCCGTGGCCGCCGAATGCCGCGACGGAGCGGATGACCGCACCGAGGTTACGCGGGTCAGTGATGTTATCCAGCGCGACGACTAGGCCGGGCTGGGGTGCGGAGGCGGTCCGCTCGATCAGGTCCTCAACCTGCGTGTACTGGAACGGCGGGATCTGCAGGCCAATGCCCTGGTGCATTCCGTTGCCGGTCATGCGATCCAGCTCGGCGCGGGACACCTCCAGTACAGAGATGCCACGGTCGGCGCAGGTGTGGACAGCCTCGGCCAGGCGCTCGTCGTTCTTGGTGCCCTCCGCGACGTACAGTGCTGTGGCGGGAACCTTGGCGTGCAGGCACTCGATCACAGGGTTGCGGCCGACCACCAATTCCACCTGGTTCTCGTCCTTTGCGAAGCGGTCGTGCGCACCAGATGCCCGGCGCTTGGCGGCCTGCTTGCGCTTGTAGGCAGCGTGGTAGACGCGATCCTCCGCCTTCGGCGTGGCCCCCTTGCCCCGCAGGCTGCGGCGCCCCTGACCGCCGGAGCCCTTGGTTGCGCCCTTCTTGTTCTTCTTGCGCACGCCTCCGCTGCGCTGGGTGTTGCCCGCCACTGTGATTGCCCCTCTTACCTGGTCGACTACGTGCGTTTGTGTATGTTACTTCCCGGCACGCAAAACTGGAACCAGGCTCACGAGAACGTGGACAGCAAAGCACCCCACCTGCTGTGAATTTGTTGCTTCCATTACCAATCTTGCCGGTAGCAGCTGAAACGAGCAATAGTTCTTCGCAGATGGGGTGGTACGATGCTTTCCTTCTAGGCAGTGATGCCGAAGTTCTTCAAAACTCCTCGCCAATCCACGGGCCCGAAGGCCAGTGCCCCCACCCCAATCACTGCCACAATGGCGGCGATCACACCGGCCGCGATGCCAAGGGACGAGTTTTTGGAACTGCCGCTAGAAGAACCGGAGAATCCGCTTGCACTTCCCTGCAGTTCCTGCGGGGTTACATCTTCTATCTGCTTGCCATCGTCATAGTCCAGCAGCAGGTCAACGTCCGCGCCCTCCAGCTGCTCGCCCTCGTTGTAGCGGAGTAGAGATCTCTGCAATCCGATACCGGCCGTTGTGGGACGGTTCTGGGCAACGAGATCCTTACCCGGATCAATCGGGGCTTCCAGGGTGAAGGTCACGATTACTTCATCGTCGCCGCGCTTGTCTAGCTGTGTAGGATCGTTCGCCGTGTTACCGGAAAGGGAGTAGTCCCCAATAAGCGATACCGCTTGACCTGTGACATTCAACTTCAAGTCGAAGTAAGAGACATCCAAAGCTGGCCCGCCGTTCTTACCAAGACCTTTGTATGCGGTCACATGTGCGCTGCCGTCCAGGGCAATCGTGCCATTCCCCTGCGGGTCCAGCTTTGTTTCTTGGGTATTTACTGGGAACACAAACTGGTTTCCCTTAAACTCCGCGCCTCCATCGCCGATGACGGTTCCCCTGGCGATCGGCCCCTGCACATGCTTAAGGAAAGAGGTTTTGATCGGCCAGGCAAAAGCACCAGCTTCCAACACTGGGGTGGATGCTTCCTCTGCCTGCGCCGCAGGAATCGCCATGCCGCTTAAAACGACAGAACTCACCAGGACACTGGCCGCACAATGGCGGGATGTGAATCGGGACATAAGTGTCTCCTTTCGAGGGATGGAAAACAAAAAGATAGGTTCACGCGCAGACTCTGTATAGATCTGCGAACAACGCGGAGTTCATACCAAAAGCGGTGTTAGCTTCCCCGATCAGTTCAGTGCGCTGCCTTGCGGTGAGAGGCAGGTTATCGAGGCGCTGGCGATAATTGGTTCGGTAAGGAGGGATCTTGCCGATGGCGGAGAAGTCATAGAACTTCAATGCCTCAGGAGCGACATTGTAGAGGTCTGCTACACGTACAGCGATGACCTGACCGCCGGAAATATCCCCGAGGTAGCGGACATAGTGATGAGCGATCACTCGTACAACGTCTTGTTCTCCGAAAGAGTCGAGGCGATCTACATACCGCCGGGTGGCGGGCAGTAGTTCAAGTTGTTCGCGCCAATCGGAGCCGAGGCAATACGTCAGATCGTGTTCCAACGCAGCGCAACGTTGTAGGCGCGGATCGGCAATAGCCGACCCGATGGGAGTGCCGGAGACTCTTTCTACAGCGTTCTCTAGAGCGCTGTAGACAAACCAGAGTTGTCCCGAAAGCGCATACACCGCTTGAGCGTCAAGCTCGCCTTTGAAAAGGGTGCTCATGAACTCGGATCCTTCTGCGCGCCCGTGCGCCTCCGCAGTGGCATTGCGCAGTGCCTGAGAGATCGGCTCGGCTGTGTTAAAGCTTGTGTTTGAAAGTGTGGAGGTCGAAGCCATCACGTTATTCCTTTCGAAAGAGTTTCAAGATCCGCGTGGAATCTGGAATCTGTCGCTGAACGAGAAAAGGGAACTCGTTATTAGCGCAAGTTGTGGTGGCGTAGGAATTCATCAATCTTCTTGTGAATGCCATCGAGAGCGCCAGACACGTTGATCGCGTGGCCAATGATCGCCAGCATGCCTAGGATTCCGACCGTGCCAAGAATGTAGTTCCACACCTTTCCGAACTTGCCCAGCGAACCTTGGCCTTGCCCCTGGTCATCCGGGTTGTCTGGGTTGTCCGGGTTGTCCGGGTTGCTGGGGTTGTCCGGGTTGTCTGGGTTGCTCGGGTTGCTCGGGTTGTCCGGGTTGTCTGGGTTGCTCGGGTTGTCCGGGCCGGAACCACCTTCATCATCCGGATTCGGCTCCCCTGGCGTTGCACATTTCTTCTCGGTGGTCAGAGAAACATTGATGTCATCCAGCTCTGGCTTGTAGTCCGCCGAGTAAATGCCCATGAATAGGACGTCTACACCCTCCACAATGTTCTTGTCCCCATCCGTTCCTGGCTTAGGAACGTAGGTCATGCTGCTTGCATCAAGCGTGACAGTGTCCCCGTCAACCTTCCAGTTTCCGTGCCCCTTCGAGAACACGTCCCTGCCGGAAACCTTGTTCTCTTCGATACGGTCCTCAGGCGTATACTCAGTCATGTGCTTGCCAGGCACGTAGTATCCCTCGTAGCTGGCGCCGCCCTGAATACTAGCCCCCTCGGCCGTGATGTAAGGGGACTTGAAGTTCGAGTACAAAGCACCATGATGGCCTTCAAAAACGACATCGGACGGCTTGGTGCCGATCTCTGCCTTGGTTACGTTGCCCTCGGAATCGACCTCAATGCTAGATACACTTGGGTCTACCTGGAATTGGAATTGGAAGTCCTTGGACTTCTTGTTGGCAGGATCAGATTCCTTAACCTCACCCTTCGTTTCCCAGCTTCCCTGAGCGATTCTCCCCAGGATGTAGCTGCGGAAGCTCTCCTTCAATCCCCAGTTGAAGGTACCGCCAGTGATAACAGTTTTGCATTCAGGTTTAGCCTGAGATGCGCCCTCCTGTGCCGATGCAACGGGTACGGAAAGTGCAGCAGTGCCCAGGGCGAAGGACATCACAGTGCCGAGCATGGCATTTCGAGTTGACTTAATAGACATGAGAATTACTCCTGATGAATGGATCCTAGGGACTTAGCCCTAGTGAATGGGAGGGTGGATTGATATGCGGAAAGCAGTTGAGCTACTGCAGCAGGCGGATCCCTTCGCCGCGGACGGACAGAGATGTCATTATCCGCACTGCGGACAACTTCGATGGGCCAGTCATAAACGCTGGAGAGGATCTCGTCGGTATAGACCGAATCAACCGATCCATCGGCGGCAATTCGCCCATTGGATAGACAGACGATGTGATCGCAATACGCCGCAGCTGCATCGAGGTCATGCAACACAATCACCACCGCAGTTCCAACTCTGTGAGCGATCTGCTGCATCAAGCTCAAGACTTGTTCCTGATGACGGATATCCATCGCCGCGGTCGGCTCGTCTAACAACACCACCGGTGTTTGCTGGGCCAATACCCGGGACAATGCAACCCGAGCACGTTCGCCACCGGAAAGAGTGACGATGTCACGAACTGCCAACGTAGTGGAACCGGTGGCGTCCAGAGCAGCGTCAACAATGAGCTCATCCACACTGCTATCGACTGTCCCTCGCCACGGTCGCCGTCCCATCGCCACAACATCTCGAACAAGAAACTCAAACGCGACTTGGACATCCTGAAGCAACACCGCACGGCGCCGCGCCATCGTCCTTGCATCAGCCCGAGAGGGGTCTAATCCGGCGACGGAAACCACACCCTGAGTAGGTTTAATATCCCCAGACAGCGCGGCAAGCAGCGTCGACTTACCAGCACCATTCGGCCCAATGAGCCCTGTGACCTCGCCGGCACGAGCGACAAAACTAATGTCACTGAGCAACCGCTTGGCGCCAACGTCGACGGTAAGGCCAGATACCTCAATGGCCCTATCGCCGATAGCCATACTGTTTGTAGTCGCATCGCTACAGTGAGCACTCATGCATGAATCCCCTTTCGCATCATTCGGCGCAGCAGAACGAAGAAAGTCGGGCCGCCGACAAGGGCAGTGAAGATGCCAATAGGCAAATCTGCGAATTCAATCAATGTGCGGGCAGCCACATCGGCCAGACCAATCAAGACCGCCCCGCCAAGCGCAGAAGCAGGGATGAGGAGATAATTCTCCGGCCCCATGACCGTTCGCAACAGGTGCGGGATAATCAGCCCTACGAAGCCGATGAGCCCGGCAAAGGCAACTGCGCCTGCAGTGAGTACGGTCGCAGCGATGATCGCAATCACTCGCAATTGACTTACATTGATCCCTGTGTGACCAGCGGCTTTCTCACCCAAAGCAAGTACGTCTAGTGCCCCACCCATCCGTAGGGCTACGGCAATTCCAACCATCGTGATCGGCAAAACCACCCAAACGTGCTTCCACTGGGCACCATTTAGGGATCCCATCTGCCAAAAGATGATCTCTTCCCGACTGGCGGTCGGAGCCAAATAGACCATGAAGGAGATAATTGCTCCACACACGGCATTAACCGCGATACCTGTGAGAACCAGATTGATAACCACAACTCGGCCTTGGCTTCGAGCTAGCTGGTAAATCAGGCCAGCGGCAACCAATGCGGAAAGAAAGGCGAAGAATGGAACGGTGAACGTGCCGAAGAAAGCAAGGTTAAAGACGATTGCCAACGCCGCACCAACCCCGGCTCCCGAGGTCACGCCGATAATCGATGGCTCGGCCAGTGGGTTGGCAAACACCGCCTGCATCAATGTTCCAGCCACACCCAAGCATGCACCGACTAGGAACCCCAGCAGGATGCGCGGCAAGCGAATATCCCACACTACGCTGGAGGCCAGACCTGAATGATGGTCTTTCCCCAGCAAGATTGAACCTAAATCCTGCAGTGGCACGTAGTACTGTCCAAGCACGATCGATAGCACCGCAGCAACAAGCATAAGCACCACAAGTGCACCGAAAATCCCTACCCGTCGGCGCGTTCGCGCCCGGAGAAACTCGTTCGTGTTAACCGTGTGGGTCATATAACGCCTTCGCTGTCCGCAAAAGTGTTTGCCCAGTCATAGGACCGAACGCCAGCGATTGACCATCTGGAATCGTGATTACGCGCCGCTTCTGCCCTGCTGTGGTTTGGGCTATGCCGGGGCGTTTGAGCAGACCTTCGATCCCTCCGGTGGATTCCAACCCGCCGGTCATCATGATGAACGCATCTGGGTTTAACCTAGCTAGCGACTCCGCATTGGCTGGTTCGATGTAGGAAAGGTTGTTCTCCGTCCCCACGTCAACCGCACCAACGCCCTCGATCAGGTCTTTGGCTCCGGTCCCTTCGCCCATAATAAAGAACACTCCACCATTTCCACGAGCATAAAGGAATGCCACCCGCATCGGTGTAGAGGGCACCATCTTCTTGATGGCCTCTTTATCCAGATCTATTTCCTCGACTGTGCGATCTGCAAGCTTTTCCGCATCCTCCGGGAGCCCCACGACAGCACCGAGCGTGGTGATGTCCTCGGCCACCGAATCGATCGTGCGGGTCGGTTCCATGACCACGGTGGTCACGCCCGCCTGACGAATCTGATCGATAGCGTCCCGTGGACCGATGGAGTGGTCCACGATGACGATATCCGGCTCCAACGACAACACGGCTTCCACGTTGATGTTGTGCCCACCCTGAGTGACCACTGGCCTGTCGGCCAAGATGTTTTCAGTAGAAGAGACCGTGCGGCCTACAATCCGGTCGGCAAGCCCCAGGCCAGTAAGGGTTTTAGTGTAAGTGCCATACAGGTCTAGAGCCAGAATCCGATCTAGCTTATTAACTTTGACATCGTGGCCGTCTGCGTCGGTCAGCTCCACCGGCAGCTTCGGGGATGGATTCTTGGTCACAGGCTCCACATCCGTGAAGTCCTTGACCTCCGAAACTCCCTCAAAGCTACGGGGGTCCTGCAGATCAGCGGCATTCTTGATGTCGTTTCGCAGAGCAGCATCAGCTTCGGATTCATAGGCGCCCTTAACGCCACACGCAGCGAGGCTGGCCGTGCAGATAAACAACACACAGGTGCGGAACGCTAACCGCACAGTTCGATTAGGAACAATGGACATTAAAACGTGCTTTCTAACTGAACAGTGTTTTGCCACCTAGTAGGCGGATTAAGACGGATTACTTACAACCAGTCGACCGATACTTCCACCTGCGACGATGACTCCTACGATCAATCCGAGAAGGTAAGAAGTCGGATTCTCATCCTGGCCCTCAGCCGCAACAGGCTTAACCTTGAATTTGCTCGATCCGTTTTCGTACCCAGCCGATGAAGAATCGCCGTCGACGCCATTGCCGAAACCGTCCTTATTGCCGGCGAGCTTCGCGGCGGCAGCATTGTGCGCGGCAGAAGAACCACCGCCCGATCCACCCGCATTCGATCCAGATGCTGAAGTACCGCCCACTGCGTCGCAGTCACCCTGGCCACCTAGCTGGGCGCTGAAAGATATCGGCGCTAGCTGGGTTCCCGGATCGTAGAATTCAGCGAAAGCTACGGAACCATCCTGGGTCAGCGATACACTCGCCTCTCCGCTTACTGAGTTTTCCGAGACATCAAGGGAACTAAAGCTCAGGTCTCCCAGCACTGTGCGCCCGAAGTCTCGTTTCTCGCCTTCCATGTTTGAAGAACGAACATCGGCAACAAGCCTTCCTGTTCCACCGTTGAACTGGATCTCCGGATTAGCAATGTTCAGGTCGAGAATTCCGTTGTGACCGGTGAATTGCATCGCACCACCATAGGAAATCGTTCCCTGCTGCGAAGATGTATCGACGTTGCCACCGTTGCCGGTGAACTGATACTTGCCACCGCTGTATCCGACCCCGCTCAAATCCCACTTGCCCTTAGCGATAGAGCCGGTGATGTACGACTGGAAGGATTCTTTCAGAGCCCACGATGCCTTGGCGCTTTCGACTGCCTTGACCGACGCGCAGTGCAGATCTCCACCGCCACCAGCTGCTCCGCCTGCAGCGACACCGCCACGGGTTGTTCCGCCTCCGCTGGAGGCCGACCCGCCGCCTGTTCCGCCGTTTCGCGCACCACTGTTTCCGGATCCAAGCGATGCTCCACCAGAGGCCGATCCGCCACCAGAACCGGAGTTGGAGTTGGAGCTCGTTCCGGAGGTGGAGCTAGTTCCGGAGTCGCTTCCGCTAGAAGATCCGTTCTTACCGCGCCCGCGATTGACGAAAGATTCATACTCGTCCAAGAAGGCTTGGGAGTTACCCATGAAAGTGGTCAGGGCGTTCATCGTGTCGTTCGTCTCAGACAGAATTCCCATAGCTTCCTTGTTAAAGCCGGTGAAGTTGCCATCGATCGTGGTCAGCGTGCGCTTTTCGCCCGATCCCGAGCCACTGCCCGAATCTGATCCACAGCTGCCGTCCAAAGCAACTGAGCCACTGGTTGGATCCATCGAGGTTCCCGCCTTGTAAGCGAGAAACAGCCGACTGCCACCTTGAGTAAGCGTCGTAGAACCAGAAAGGTTTACGCTCCCTGAGCCGGGGTTCACCGGGGTAGACAGGTTCACCTTGGCGATGACTTCATCGTCGCCAGTGATTTTGGCTCCCCGTTTGCTCTTATCGACCATGTCCGACTCATAGGAGACATAGTCCACCAGGATCTCGGCGGTTTTTCCTTTTGCGCGTACCTTCCAATCGGAGAGCGTCATATCTAGCAGGTCATCGCCGCCATAGTTGTGACCGTTGAAACGGAGAACTCCGTTTAGCGGAACGGTCACCGTATCGCCGTTTACCTGGGGCTTTTGGGGACTGAACTGGAAGGTGCCATTCGGGCCGGTCTTATCGCCGGTAAAGCCGATACCGTCGCCACCCCATCCGCCTTTAGCAACAGGGCCTTGGATATAGGCACGGTAGCTCTGCTTGATACCCCAATTGAATTCACAGGTTCCCGCCGCTGAGGCAACGGGAGTAGCGACCGTGGTAAATGCTACGGGAGCGAAGGCAAGTACGGAGGTGGCGGCCACGGCCGTGGATGTACGACCGAACGACCGTCGCACCGAGCCTCGACGTGATCCAAACAGTGAAAGGTGCATGCTGATCCTACTCAGAACTGAAACATCAAAAGACTTACGCAGCCTTACCTTCTACCCAGGATTTACCACTAACTTAGAATAGTGTTACCTTAATTAGGTAAGGCTCAACTTAACTGAAAGTATCATGACGTCAGCCTAAGAGACAGAAGCATCTTGTGTTTAGCTTCGTCTCCCACCCCCACCTCTCACCCCCGAGAAAGGACACGAAGGATGACCGCATACACCCCGGCCCCTCTGGCCAACCTCTACCCTGAAGTAGACCCCCACCAGGCAATTCCGCTTTCCGCGACCGAACGCTTTGCCCTAACCGTATCGATCGGCGTGATGGCATACGGCGCAGTAGTCGGCGACTTTATTATCGCCGGAGTCGGGCTGGCACTAGTCGCCATCGCATGCGTCGTATGTTCTCAGAAAACGCAGCGCCGAATCCGCTCCCAAGCCCGCGGCCGCTTCCCCAGCGAGGACTGGGTCGAATACAGAACCGCAAACAGGTTGAATCTGAACCTCTTCCTCCCCCTATGTATCGGCTCCATCGGCGCCCTGATCGTGGCCGGTTTTTGGTACATCCCGCCGGAGCACGCAACACTGGGCGGCATCATCATTGCCATCGTTTCTGCCGCCACCATTTGGTTCTTGCCAGGCCTGAACCCCATGTGGTCGAAAGACGAAGAATACTTCGTACCCGAAGAAATATATGACGACGAGGTCGAGCTTCCAGGATCAGAGTTACAGCCCGACGAGTACGTCTATGGAACTACCCCTTCAGCGACCACTTCGCGCCATCGGCTGTATCCGTAACCTCAATGCCGGCCTCGGCCAGGCGGTCGCGTACCTCGTCGGCGGTGGCCCAGTCCTTGGCCGCGCGGGCTTCGGCGCGGCGCTCCAGCTCAGCCTTGACCAGCACATCCAGGGCACCCATCGCCACGTTGGATCCGCCCGCAGCGGCCTTAGTGGATTCCAACCACGTCTCGCTGAGCGGATCCACACCCAGCACGGCAGCCATCGCACGAACCTGTCCAGCGATCTGCTTGACCTGCTGCTCTACCACGTCCGTGGGCTTAGCCTCCAGTAGCTTGTTGCCCTCGCGAACAATATCGTGGATCACGGCCAACGACTGCGGTACGGCCAGGTCGTCATCCATCTTCTCCGCGAACCGCGCCGGCACTTCGCCGACCGGCAGCGCCTGCGGGTCCACGGCGGTCTCTCCGGTGACGAACTCGATGGCGCGCACCAGGAACTTCTCGATGCGGCGGTAGCCCGCAGCGGCCTCGCCCAGCGCAGCCTCGGAGTACTCCAGCATCGAACGGTAGTGCGCGCTGCCCAGGTAGTAGCGCAGCTCAACCGGACGCACCAGCTTCAGCACATTCGGGATAGAAAGCACGTTGCCCAGGGACTTCGACATCTTCTCACCGGACATCGTCACCCAGCCGTTGTGCATCCAGTAGCGCGCGAACCCATCCCCCGCTGCCGTCGCCTGCGCGGCCTCGTTCTCGTGGTGCGGGAACTGCAGGTCCAACCCACCGCAGTGAATGTCGAACTCACTGCCCAGGTAGGTCGTGGCCATCGCGGAGCACTCGATGTGCCAACCCGGGCGGCCACGGCCCCACGGAGTATCCCAGGCCGGCTCGCCCGGCTTGGCTGCCTTCCACATGGTGAAGTCGCGCGGGTCGCGCTTGCCGGTACCCGCGGATTCACCCTGATCCATCTCATCCAGCTTCTGGCCGGACAGGAAACCGTAGTTATCGATCGTCGCGGGTTGCGCGTACACGTTGCCGTCTGCGGCGTAGCCGTGGCCGTTGTCGATGATGCGCTGCATGTACTCGATCATCTGCGGCACGTGCCCTGTGGCGCGGGGCTCGATGGAAGGTGGGGTGACGCCCAACTGGTCATAAGCCCAGTTAAACGCGCGCTCGTGCGTGGCAGCCCACTCCCACCACGGGCGGTTGTTCTCCGCGGCCTTGGTCAGGATCTTGTCGTCAATGTCGGTGACGTTCCTTACGAAAGCGACGTCCAACCCCTTGGCCTCTAGCCAGTTGCGCAGAATGTCAAAAGCAACTCCGCTACGCACATGTCCGATGTGCGGGATCGACTGCACGGTCGCTCCACACAGATAGATCGAGGCATGGCCTTCACGGATAGGCTCAAAGTCGCGGAGCTGGCGGGCGGCAGTGTCGTAGATTCGCAAAGTCACACCACACAGTATAGGCATGCGCATCCGGCCTCTTTCCCCTGCGTGTCAGTATCGTGGAAGGCATGCACACTCAAAGCATCACGAGATTCGCCACCATCCGCCTCAACAACCGGGATGCGTGGCAGCCCATCGCCGTCACCTCCTATTCCGCCGAAGGCGGCGAGGGCAAACTCCTTGCCGAGTTCCCGTACAAGGCGCCGATCAGCAGCACGGAGCTGGATTCCCTCCCTACCGTTACCTTCACCGCCGACCAGCTGGGGCCGGTCGTACCGAACCCCGGGAAAATTTTCTGTGTCGGCCTGAACTACAGGGAACACATCGCAGAGATGGGGCACCCGATCCCAGACCACCCCACTCTGTTCGTGAAGTACGCCTCCGCCTTGGCAGGCCCGTTCGACGAGGTAGTGGTGCCTCCGGAGCTCTCTGCGCAGGCAGACTACGAGGGCGAGCTTGCTGTCATTATGGGAGAGGCCGGCCAGATCGCGGGCTACGCCGTGATGAATGATTTCTCTCAGCGCGACTGGCAGTACCGCACCCAGCAGTGGCTGCAGGGCAAGAACCTGGACCGCTCCAGCGGATTCGGCCCATGGATGGTTCCCGCCGAACACTTCGATCCGATTGCGGAAGGGGCTGTCTTACGCACCTGGGTCAACGGCGAACTCCGCCAGGAACACAGCGTTGCCGACCTGGTGTTTAAGCCACAGGATCTGGTGGATTACATCAGCAATTTCGCCTCGTTGGCACCTGGTGACGTCATCGTGACGGGCACACCAGAGGGCGTCGGCCATGGCATGACCCCACCGCAGTACCTGGCCGATGGCGACGAGGTGCGCATCGCTGTAGACGGCATCGGGGAAATCTGCAACCGCATTAACTGCTGAGCTGAGCCAACCGGGGCTCGGCCTTCTTGATAGCGCTCCGCACTGCCGCGAAAAGTAGCAGGCAGATGGGAAGCGCAATCACAATCACATCGATCCTGGGCGACCAGAACAATGGCAGGTATTTGCTTGGCAATACCGATATGAGCAGGCACTGGGCTGCGGTTAGCAGAAGCAGTCCATAGAAGCTCTTTCGCAGGTCTGCCACCAAGCATGCGCCGAAAATCACCGACAGTGCAATAAGCGTGTACTGCAACATCCCTGGGTTGCCCAGGACCGCGACAACGCCGCATTCACCCAAGCAAATCCCAAGGAAAAGCCAGTCGCAGGCCGCCCACGTGCGGCCAGTTAGTTCTTCCAGCTGGGAAAGCCGGTTATCCCAGAACATCACCGCAGAGCTAACGATGGCGATGGAGAACACGAAGTTAAACGGAACGACTCCGGACGAACTCCACGAAGCCCAGGGAATGGGGATCGTGGTCGTGCCGAACAGGACGGCGCCCACGAGGGCGAACACCTGAAGTATCACCGCGTAGGTCGCGGAATGACCGCGCCAATAGATTTGTGCTCGATGCTGGGCAGACACTATCCCTCCCAGCACTCGGAGTTCGCCCGATCCAGGATGAATTTCACGTCCACTCCCTCATTCGTGCCATGCACCCCGCGCCATTGTCCGGAAGGCGTCAGGGTCGCTCGTTCCAGTTCTTCTTCCGTCAGATCGGGAAGAGACTCCGCTACGGATACGGGTTCCTGCGGACTTCCCCAACACGATGGTGCCCCCTTAAGTGCAGGTTCGTTGCTGAGGAGTTCGACCAGGAGCGCGTGCTTTACTTCCTGTTGCTGATTCGAGTGGGCGAGCCAGATGTCGCCGTCCCGTTGCGGTTCGGCGTCGATCAGCCTATAGGTAGTGACGCCCAAAGATTCCCACACCTTGCGGTTTGCGTCTATCTGCTCAGGTGGGGTTTCGCGCCAGTAACACAATGCTCCCTCGCAGATCATATGCTCTTGGGGGCGGGGCACCGCGGAACTATAGTTTCCGTCTTGGGCGATTCCGTAGCCTAATCCACAGCTCACGCCGAACAGAGCAATGACTGCCACGCGAAGTGGCCACGCGGACAGCCCCGGAAGCCGGTTTCCGTGAAAAGCCGCGGTCAACAGCAACGAGCAAACGCATATAGCCCCCAGCACCAGCGCCGAAGCCTTCCACAGAATCGGGTCCACGCTCTGTGATACTTGGCAACAAGAACTGAACGGTTGCCCGAACATTTGTCGCCACGCCACGTTTGAGAGCGACACCGGGTAAGCGACCAGGATAAAAGGAAGAAGCAAGCCGACAGCGATCGCCACAGTTGCTGGTAGGTACAGCCCTAAAGTTGCCCCCAAGCTCAGCCATGCCACGCCGTGAAGAACAATAAAGACCAGCCCCGTTGCAAGGGACTGTGCGGACTCTACGTATCCGATATCCGCCAGCTGCACTGCGTGGTACGCCAACACCACTACCACCGCGAGCAATAGCGGAAGCGCCAAGGATCTGAGCCAGACCCTAAAAACATCCTGCACAGAGCCGCGGGACTTAAAAAAGGAACGGAAGCGTGCCATCTCTTTAGCACCGATAAAGCCCAGGATTGGCCCCAGCGAATAGTAGATGGCCAAGCTGTTGGAGACTGCGTTGTCCTGCGTAGGCACCGGGTTGGCGTTGAGTGCAATGCTCAGCAAACCAAGTGCTGCAGCTGCGAGCACCAAAGCAACGTTGATCGCATTAATCCTCGACATGGCCACCGGTCCTGGAAAATGCCTCCGCAAGGTTTCTCACAGTGTCGGAATAGCGATGTGACTCCCCCGGCTCTAGCGAACCGCGCCCAACTCGCAGAAAATCGCTCATTGGCCCCTGGAACTCAACCTTTCCTTCATGCAACACGAGTACATGCTCGAACGGCTTCTCCACTTCCAAGGGCTGATGACTAGAAACCCAAAGGCCAACGCCCGCTTCCGCAATGGATCGATAGAGTCCTTGCAGATCCCGCTTCGCCAGTGGGTCGAGTGCGGCGCTGGGTTCGTCCAGCAGTATGTGCTCCGCGTTAGAGTTCAGGGCTGTAGCTATTTGCACGCGAGCCTGCTGCCCACCGGACAGCTTGCTGCATTGCTTATGTGCGTGTTCCTTCAAACCTACGAATTCAATCCAATAGGCCGCGGTCTTCTTGCTCTCCGCCCAACCGGCACCATTAAGCCAGGCGACGTAGGAAACATAGTCGACAACGCACGCACCATTGATGTTTTCGAAATGCTGCGGGACGTACACCGCTCTGCCCAACTTCGGCACAACGCCTTCAGACGGCTTTAGCTGGCCGGCGAGCAACTTCATAAGCGTAGTCTTACCGGCACCGTTGACACCCAAAATCACCGTCGGGCTAGTGGGAACCTCAAGCGAGTGGACCTCGACACCTTCATCAGAGCGCGGGTAGCTAAAAGAAAACGAGTAGCTATTCGACAAGAAAGTTCCAAACCTTTAATGCGCAGGGGTTCTGTTTGATGGAACAAACCTACGAGGGTGCGAAAGGATTGTCAATAACTAGTTCTGCGCCTGCCACACAACCGCCGTCGCCACGGCCGCCACACCCTCGCCGCGGCCGGTGAAGCCCATGTGATCGGTCGTGGTCGCAGAGACGGAGACCGGCGCGCCGATCAGCTCTCCCATCACCTTCTCGGCCTCCTCACGCCGGGTGCCCATCTTCGGGCGGTTCCCCACCATCTGCACCGCCGCGTTGCCGATCACGAAGCCCTTAGATTCCAGCAGCTCGCGGCACTCGCGCAGTAGGCGTTCGCCGGAGACGTTGTCGTATTCCTTACGCCCCACCCCGACGAAACTGCCCAGGTCACCGAGCCCGGCGGCGGAGAGCAGCGCATCCACTACCGCGTGCGCCACCACGTCGCCATCGGAGTGGCCTTCGCAGCCGTCCTGCCCCTCCCACAGCAGGCAAGCCATCCAGCAGTCCTTGCCTGGCTGCACCTGGTGAGCATCCGTCGCAATGCCGACGCGGGGAATGATGTGTGGGGTGTTCAATTGCGGTCTGCCTCTCGCCTCTGGTTACGTTCTACTTGTCTGCTGCGGGCTTTCTAACTTTCGCTGCCGTTCAGGATCATCTGTGCCACGCGGTAATCCTGGGGCGTGGTGATCTTCATAGCCAGCGGGTCCGCATCCACCGCCACCACCGGGAAGCCAGCCATCTCCATCAGCGAGGCATCGTCCGTCACCAGCGGCAACGGCGAAGCACCTACCCGATCCACCGCGTGCGCGGAACTGATTTCCGTGGTGCGCAGGTACTGCTCGTTAGCCTCGATCAGCTTCTCCAGGTCGAATACCTGTGGTGTAGCTGCCGCCCGCAAGCTAGCGCGGTCTGGTGTCTGCTCCACGACCGTCTGCCCTGCGCGCGAGCCGGAGGTGGGGGCGTCAATAACTTTAATAGTGTCCACTACCGGCAACACCGGGATCGCCCCGTACCAGGAACCATCTGCGACACCACGGCGGGCGCGGTCGACGACCTCGGCGATCATGGCGGGTGGGGTAAGGCAGCGGGCGGCGTCGTGGACGGCGACGAAGCGCCCCTCGGTGGCCTCGCCCGCAGCGCTTAGCCGTCGCTGGATCGCAACCAGGCCCGCGTACACGGAGTCGAATCGCTCGCCGCCGCCAAGCTCCACGCTGACGGTCATGGGTGCCCATTCCGCGGCGTTGATGGGATCGCCGACGATGCGCTCGGCGTGGTCGCGCATGTTCTCACTGACCAGCACAATCGCTTGATCGATGCTTTGGGACGCCGCCAGGCCGTCCAGCGACCGTTCCAGCAACGACCGACCGTTGAGCTCGACGAAAGCCTTCGGGGTATCAAAGCCCAGACGGGTACCACTACCGGCGGCGGCGACGAGTGCGTAGACGTTCGCTGTCACGGCGCTGGCCTGGATTAGTCCTCGCCGTCCAGCTCGTCGTCCAGGTCGATGGAGCCACCGGACTTAGAATCCTCATCCACACCTGCGGCACGAGCCGCGGCGGCAGCCTCGCGGTGGCGCTCGATGGCGGCCTGCATGTCGGCCAGCAGCGCGTCGGTCTTGTTATCGTCCACGCCTTCAGCCAGGGCGAGCTCGCCCACGAGGATCTGGCGGGCCTTGGCCAGCATGCGCTTCTCACCCGCGGACAGGCCACGGTCCTGGTCGCGGCGCCACAGGTCGCGCACAACCTCGGCAACCTTATTCACGTCGCCACTGGTCAGGCGCTCCTGGTTCGCCTTGTAGCGGCGGGACCAGTTGCCAGCCTCTTCCACATCGGTCTCCCGCAGCACGGAGAAGACCTTGCGCAGGCCTTCTTCACCCACCACGTCACGCACGCCGACCTTCTCGGCGTTTGCGGCCGGCACACGGACGGAAAGGTCGCCCTGGTTGATGCGCAGCACCAGGTAATCGACGGTTTCCCCCTTGAATTCCCGTTGCTCGATGCCCTCGATGACAGCGGCGCCGTGGTGCGGGTAAACGACGGTATCTCCGACTGCGAACTCCATAAGTGTTCCTCTAACGTCCTTCCGAAAGGCTGGGGCGGGATGTGATAGGCACTGGGAAAAACAAGTGCGCAAATACCCGATAGATTCTACCGCAATCGCCCGCACTACCCGCATTTGGGGCATAAAATCCCCAGCAAGCACGCACTAGGGGGCACTAATTACTACTAAAGGCCTCCTTGGCTAGGTGTACTAGGGGGCTACAGGCTAGGCTGGACACAGACGTTTTTATTCAACTGCTTTAAGACATGCCTCAGATGGAGGAACGCATCGTGAAGACCCTCAAGGCCCAGCCGCTGAAGACGACCTTTGCCCGTGGTGCGCTGGCGCTGGTCGCCGCAGGTTCCGCGCTCGCACTGTCCGCGTGTGGCGCAGGTCAGATTTCTCAGACTTCCAGCCAGGTGGCCGCCGTCAACGGTGCGCACGGCAACGCTGGCCACGCTGACGTCCAGGACGTGTCCGTGGTCGTTGGCCCGGATAACACCCTGGCACTGAAGTTCACTGTCACCAACGAGGACGAAAAGGGCAAGGCCGTCAAGGTTGAGTCCGTGAAGGTTGATGGCAAGGAGGTCTCCGGCCTGGATAAGAAGGAGATCCCGGCGGGTGGCTCCCTGGTTGCTGACGGCAAGTTTGCTCTGAAGGACGTAGAGACCAAGGGCCAGAGCCAACTGCAGTACGCTGAAACCTCCGTCAAGGGTCTGAAGGACGTGTACGTTGGCGGCCGCAAGAAGGTCACCTTCAAGCTGAACGTCGGCACCGTTGAGCTAAACGCTCCGGTAACCGCGTACGTTCCGGAATCTGGCCAGCTGCACCGCGACGAGGATGGCAACCTGACCACCAAGTAGGTCACCTAGGCGGGTCGCCCAAGCCAGAACCCGCCACAAAATCGAACAAACGCCGTCGCCGGACATTGGTCGTCCGGGGCGGCGTTTATTGTTGTGCACATGGCAAGTAAGTCGAGCAAAGCAAGCCGGGTTTTCGTATGCGCCTCCTGCGATCACCAGCTATCCAAGTGGATGGGGCGCTGCCCACAATGTGGCGAGTGGGGATCTCTGGAGGAACGAGACACCCGCGCTCTCGGGGCGCTGGGGATCGCAGGTGTAGCTGGTGGAACGGGTGGTTCTGGGCGCCGCGGGCGCAGGGGCGGAGGATTGGTGCCGGGGGCCAGCGCCCAGCCGGTGACCAAGGTGGACCCGACCATCGCCAAGCACCGACCGACGGGTATCGGGGAACTGGATCGGGTGCTGGGCGGCGGCATCGTGCCAGGCAGCGCTGTGCTGCTTGCGGGCGAACCGGGTGTGGGTAAATCCACCCTGCTGCTGGAGGTCGCCGCCGCGTGGGCAAAGAAGGGCCACACGGTACTGATCCTCACGGCGGAGGAATCCGTCGGACAAGTACGCCATCGCGCGGAACGCACCGGCGCGCTGCACGACAACCTCTACCTGGCCAGCGAAAACGACCTGGAAAACGGCCTGGCACAGGTGGATGCCCTCAACCCGGAGCTGATCATTGTGGACTCTCTGCAGACCATGCAGGCCACCGGGGTGGAGGGCGTGGCCGGTGGCGTGGCCCAAACTCGTGCGGTCACCAGCACGCTAACAACTCTGGCCAAAATGTCCGGCACGCCCGTCATCGCCGTGGGCCACGTGACAAAGGAGGGTACCGTCGCAGGCCCTCGCACCATCGAACACCTGGTGGATGTGGTTCTGAACTTCGAGGGCGACAAGCACTCCTCCATGCGTTTCCTGCGGGGCATCAAGAATCGCTTCGGCGCGACGGATGAGGTCGGCTGCTTCGAACAAACCGCCCACGGAATCCAGGAGGTTGCTGATCCTAGCGGGCTCTTCCTGCACCACCGGACCGAATCCGTAACTGGTACCGCGGTGACTGTGGTGATGGACGGCCGTCGCGCGATGGTTGGAGAGCTACAAACCCTGGCTCTCAACAGCGAATTTAAGAACCCGAAGCGATACATGACGGGCATGGATGCCTCGCGCGTATCGATGGTACTGGCGGTGCTTTCGGAACGCTGCGGCCTACCCCTAGCGGATAAGGAGGTCTACGCTGCAACGGTGGGTGGGATGAAGATCCTGGAGCCCTCGGCGGATCTAGCCACGGGGCTCGCTCTAGCTTCCACTGCTAAGCGCACGCCGCTACCCCTCGGGCTGGTGGCTTTGGGTGAAGTCGGTTTGGGTGGCGAGGTGCGCCGCATCCCGCAGCTCACCCAAAGGCTGGCAGAGGCCAACCGTCTGGGCTTCCACACCGCGCTGGTGCCGAAGAACTGTCACTACGAGGCACCGAAGGGGATGAAGGTGAAGGAGGTTTCCACGCTCTGCCAGGCTGTCAATTACTGCCTGGCCTCCGCCTAGCCACTGTGGGTTGAACGAGAGCTACTGCGGGTTAAACGAGAGCTACTGCAAGTTGAACGAGGCTGGCTGGGACGTGTTGTCGCCCACGTGGGTGTACAGCAGGTAGCTGCCCGGATCGACGGGCTGGCGAGCCTCACACTGGCCCGGCGCGGAGGTAGTGCGGGACCAACCGGCCAGTTCGTAGTTTACTGCCTCGCCAGCCTTGATCTTTACGTCCCCGGTCACCTCCGGCGCATTGCAGTCGATATCGCCCCACACGCGCTGGTAGTTGCCCATCGTGAACACTTCGAATTTCAGCGGAGCATCATCAAGGTTGATGTCGCAATCCGCGCCAGTCGGGTTCTCAATCCTGGCGTAGAAGTTCGGCTGCTGATCCGCGTTGAACGTCGTCGCCCCTGGCCGAGCGGTGACCTTCAAGTCGGCCAGGGAGCAAGAATCCTTCTTCTTGTCCTCTGACGCCTTCGCCTCCGACTCCTTACTTTCGGATGCCTTCGCCTCCGATTCACTAGGATCCGCACCCTTCGGCGGCTCCGGCGGGCTAGACATGTCCTGCTGTTCGGAAGTAGTCGTGGCAGATTCGGTAGCGGCCGTGTTCTCGGATTCCCCTCCTCCGCTGACCAGGCTGATCAAACCCCAGATCACGCCGATCACAGCGACCAGAATCACCACCGCGGCAATACGGCGGCGGATATACACTTCGCGTGGCAACGGGCGCCTGTTGTCTTCCTCAGTCACACAACCAATGCTAAATGCTGCCCACCCGCACACGGCGGATAGACACGGGTTGACCGCCCAAAATAGCCCACGAAATGGCTAGTAGATGCGCTGCGCGCCCTCAATATCTAGCCCGTAACTGACCAGTGGCTCGGCCAGCCCATCGGACAGGCGGTAGCGCAGTCCAACCACGGCGCAACGCTTGTCCGCCAGGCGCGCCTGGATCTCCGGCGAACGATCCACGATGTGGTCGGCAATCTCTGCAACGTGGTTGCGTTCGAAGGCGTCACTACTTTCCATCCCGCGCTTCTTCGCCGACAGCAACGAGGGCGTAACCTTCTCCACCAACACGCGCTGGAAGCCGGACGGCATGTCCCCGCCGTGCAGCGCCCGGGAGGCCGCAGCGACCGCGCCGCACTTCTCGTGCCCCAGCACAACCACCAGCGGCACCTCCAGGGAATCCACCGCGAACTCCAGGGAGGCCAGCACGGACAGGTCGGTAATCTCCCCGGCAGTGCGGATCACGAACACATCGCCCAACCCCTGGTCGAAGAGGATCTCCACCGGCGCTCGAGAATCGGAGCACGCCAGCACCACTGCTTGTGGCTTCTGCCCTTCCTGCAGGGTGATGCGACGGCTGAGGTCCTGGTGTGGGTGGTCAGATTCACCGCGCATGAATCTGGCGTTGCCCTCGCGCAGGCTGTCCCATGCCTCCAGCGGGGTTTTGTGATGGCTCGAAGTCATGCATCCATTGTGCACCGCGATACAGTGATTCGTGCAATGAACTCCCCACACGCTGACTCCTCGGACTCGGCAGCCGAGCTGCCCGCCAAGCTGAACAACTGGTACGCCCGGCACGCCCGCGACCTGCCGTGGCGCCACCCGGATACGAGCCCGTGGGCGATCCTGCTCAGCGAAGTGATGAGCCAGCAGACCCCAGTCGCCCGCGTGATCCCTCTCTGGACTGCCTGGTTGGAACGCTGGCCCACCCCGGCAGACCTGGCGCAGGCCCCGAAATCCGAGATCCTAAGAATGTGGGCCAACCTGGGCTATCCCCGACGCGCTCTGCGACTCAAGGAGTGCGCAATCGCCTGTGTGGAGCGCCACGGAGGTCAGGTTCCCAGCGACATCACCGACCTCGAAGCCCTGCCAGGGATCGGCCACTACACCGCCCGCGCCGTCGCCGCTTTCGCATTCGGCCAGGCCGTGCCGGTCGTGGATACGAACGTCCGCCGCGTCTACCGGCGCCTTGTCGACGGCCGCTACCTGCAAGGTCCCGCCCGTGCGCGCGACTTGGCGGATGTGGCATCGTTGCTGCCCCACGTGGATCCGGACCCTCGTTTGGTTCGACGCCACCTCCCCCGCCCGCCGCACTCTCAGCCCACTGACCAGCCCACCGGCCAGCCCACCGACTCGACCGCCACCGCAGATGCCGCTGATGCCGCAGATGCCGCAGATGCCGCGAATCTGATGTGCGCGGCGCTGATGGAACTCGGCGCCCTGGTGTGCACCGCGAAGAGCCCGGCGTGCGACCGCTGCCCCGTGGTGGACGACTGCGCGTGGGTGAAAGCGGGCAAGCCGCAGCCCACCGAGGAGGAAGCGGCAGCCGCTGCCCGGCGCGTGCAGAAATTCGAGGGAACCGATCGCCAGGTACGCGGAAAGATTATGGAACTATTGCGAAAAACGGGGGACGGTGGCGTCACAAAAAAAGAAATAGACCTGCTGTGGCCCGGGCAGGAACAGCGCGAGCGAGCCCTGCAATCGCTGCTTAACGACGGGCTTGTGGCCCGTGACGAGGGAAAATACCATCTGCCGCACTAAGCAGCATTACGCAAGCGGTTTTGTACGGCTTAGGTTTCACGGGTAGATGTGCATTAGAGTGATGTGAGTTACCCAAATCACAATAGGAATGTTTTATGTCGACTCCTACCTCCTCGACTGGCAAGCGTCCGAACACGACAACCACCGTGGCGGCCGTAGGCCTGATGCTCTTCTCCATGTTCTTCGGCGCCGGCAACCTCATCTTCCCGCCCATGCTCGGTGTGGAATCCGGTGACAACTTCTCCCCCGCCATGATCGGCTTCCTCCTAACCGGAGTGCTCATGCCGGTGCTGACGGTCATCGCCATCGCAATCTCCGGTACCGGCGTGCGCGACCTAGCTTCCCGCGCTGGTGCGCTTTTCGGTCTCATCTTCGCCATCGTCGCCTACCTGTCCATCGGCGCACTGTACGCCGTGCCCCGCGCCGCAGCCATCGGCTACGAACTGGGCATCGAGTCCACCTTCAACCTGACCGGCGGCTGGTGGCGCCTGGCAGGCACGTTCGCCTTCTTCCTAGTGTGCTACTTGCTCACGCTCTGGCCCGGCAAGGTCGTGGACACCCTGGGCAAGGCTCTGACCCCGCTGCTGTTGATCTTGCTGGCCGTGCTGGCCATCGTCGGCCTGCAGAAGCTGAACGATCCCAGCATCCCGGCGACGGAGGAGTACTCCTCCAACCCGCTGGTCAGCGGCATCTCTCAGGGCTACTTCACGATGGACTCCATCGGCGCGCTGGCGTTCGCGCTGATCGTCGTGAGCGCCTTTAGCCAGAAGGGCGAAACCGATCACAAGCGGATCGTCAAGCTCTCCGGCATTGCCGCCTTCACCGCCGGCTTCTTCCTGATGCTGGTTTACTTGGGCCTGGGGCTGGTCGGCGCCCGCATGCCGGATAAGGAAAGTTACAGCGACGGCGCTGCACTCCTAAGCTCGGCTGCACACCTGACCATGGGCAACACCGGTGAGATCGTGTTCTCGCTGATCGTGCTGCTGGCCTGCATCACCACCGTCGTTGGTCTAACCGCGGCGACGTCCACGTTCTTCCATGAGCTGGTTCCGCAGATCAGCTACCGCTGGTGGGCGACGATCCTGACGCTCGTCGGCCTGGCGATCGCCAACCTGGGCCTGGAGAAAATCCTGAGCGTATCCGGCCCGGTCATCGGTCTTATCTACCCGCCGGCGATCATACTGATCACGCTGTCCTACGTGCACCTGCTGTTCCGCCAGCACAAGCTCGTGTTCTCCTACCGCATCGGCGTGGCCGTTGCCTTCGTGTTCTCCTTCGTCGACTTCCTGGCTTCGCTGAACGTTCCGGTCGAGTCGGTACAGAATGCGCTGAGCTGGATTCCGCTGATGGACGCCGGCATGGGATGGCTGCTACCGACCACCGTCTTCACCATCATTGGCCTGGCCATCGACCTGAGCCGCAAGGTGCCCAACGACGAGGACGAGGAAGTAGATCTCGAAGCTCTGGACCCGTTCACAGCCAATGTGGACGAAGAAGCCCCGGTTTCTCAGTCCTAACTAGCAATATCTAACACTTTCCCGGGGGAATACGTTTAGGATTTTCCTATGACGTTTCCCCGTAAGAGTTTCCACCGCCTTCGTTTCACCCGTTCCCTAGCCGCGGCCTGTGCAGTTCTTCTGCCCGCGGCCGCCGTATCGGCCACGCCTGTGGCTGTAGCCGCCCCCTCCCAGGGCGGCTTTTATGGTTCCGTGGAAGGTTCGCTATCCAGGGCCGCAGCCACGGGCAGTGGCAAGTCCGCCGTCGGCTCCCTGCCTAACCACGATCCGGACGGGTTCTACTCCTCCCTGCCGCTGCAGGTGAAGGGTAAGCCAGGGGAAATCTTGAAGACCGCCCCCAGCAACTTCGCACTTGGCATCCCCTTCGTCGACTGGACCAACAGCGAAGCCCAGCGCGTGGCTTATGTTTCCACCAACTCTCGCGGTGAAACCGTCCCCGTCACCGGCACCGTCCTGGTGCCCCGAGCCCCCTACACCGGCGGCGGCGAGCGTCCTTTGCTGGTCGTTGCGCCGGGCACCCAGGGCAGCGGTGATGCGTGCGCCCCGGGCAAGCTGCTGCCACTGGGGCTGGAATACGAGGCCACCCCTGTCGCCGCCGCGCTCTCCCGCGGTTGGGCGGTGGCGCTGACGGACCTGAACGGTTTGGGCAGCCCAGCCCAGCACACCTACATGAATCGCGTAGATCAGGGCAACGCCACCCTGGACATGGCTCGCGCAGCCAAGAACATGCAGCGGGTGCCGAAGTCCGCACCGGTAGCGCTGTGGGGTTACTCGCAGGGCGGTGGATCTTCCGCCGCAGCACTCGAGCTGGCCGCAACCTACGCCCCCGAGATCAACCTGAAGGCCGGCTACGCCGGCGGCGTGCCGGCCGATCTGGCCATGACTTCCACCGCCATCGACAACGGCCCACTGGCCGCTGCTTTGGGCTACACACTGAATGGCTTCCTGATCTCTAACCCAGAGATCCGCGATGCCGTCGAGTCGCGCATGAATGCCAAGGGCAAGGAATATGTACGCAAGACCGCCAGCGAGTGCCTCCCCGAATCACTGGCGCGCCACGCCTACACCGACACACGCACCCTGACAAAGTCCGGCGAATCGCTTACGGAACTGTTG
Source organism: Corynebacterium sp. LK28 (assembly GCF_014335105.1). Taxonomy (NCBI): domain Bacteria; kingdom Bacillati; phylum Actinomycetota; class Actinomycetes; order Mycobacteriales; family Corynebacteriaceae; genus Corynebacterium; species Corynebacterium sp. LK28. The sequence goes on from NZ_PDGZ01000008.1 coordinate 29,303, forward strand.
CGGCAGGAGCCTTTTAAGAAGCTTGTTGACGCCCAACGCATCGGCAACCGCCCACCCCAGGTCCCTGTGTACGTGGGGCATGGCACGAATGATGACACGATCCCCGTGGAGCAGAGCCGCCGCATGGCCCGCCAGTGGGCAGAGGGTGGCACGAAGGTGAACTACGTGGAGCACAACATCCCCCGCACCGTTCCGCTGGGCGATCACATGCTGCCGATGTTTACGCACCTACTGCCGGCGCTGGACTGGCTGGATAATGTGCTCCACGGCCGCCCAGTGCCGTTCAACAAGGCTTAGTTAGCCTTTCTGATTCCAATCGTTGCTGGAGTCTGCGGCGTCAAAATCCTTATCCTCCGGCACGTTGGCCTCGGCGGCGACAGACACAGCCTCCTGGGCCTCGTCGGCGGCCGCACCGTCAATGCCGACCTCCGGCAGTGGCTTGGGCTTGGTGCCGAAGACGAACTTCGCATCCTCGCCCTTGGACTCGCCGTCCCAGTTCTCGACGTCGACGGTGACGATTTCGCCGGCGCCGATCTCGCCGAACAGGATCTTCTCGGACAGGTGATCCTCGATCTCGCGCTGGATCGTTCGGCGTAGCGGACGAGCACCCAGCACTGGGTCGAATCCGCGCTTGGCCAGCAGGGACTTCGCCTGCTCGGTGAGCTCCAGATCCATGTCCTTTGCCTTCAGCGCGGCGCGCACGCGTCCCAACAGCAGGTCCACCATCTGCACGATCTGCTCGCGGGTCAGCTGGTGGAAGACCACAATGTCGTCGATACGGTTCAGGAACTCCGGACGGAAGTGCTTCTTCAGCTCGTCGTCGACCTTCTGCTTCATCCGCTCGTACTGGGTTTCCTCGTCGGCCTCGCCGGAGCTGCTGAAGCCCATGCCCACAGCCTTCGAGATGTCCCTGGTGCCCAGGTTCGAGGTGAAGATCAGGACAGTGTTCTTGAAGTCCACCATGCGGCCCTGGCCGTCGGTCAGGCGACCGTCTTCCAGCACCTGCAGCAGGGTGTTGTAGATCTCGGTGTGCGCCTTCTCGATCTCGTCGAACAGCACCACAGAGAACGGCTTGCGGCGGACCTTCTCGGTCAGCTGGCCGCCCTCGTCGTAGCCGACGTATCCCGGAGGGGCACCGAACAGGCGGGATGCCGTGAACTTGTCGTGGAACTCGCCCATGTCGATCTGGATCAGCGCATCGTCGTCGCCGAACAGGAACTCGGCCAGAGCCTTCGACAGCTCGGTCTTACCCACACCGGACGGGCCGGCGAAGATGAACGAACCGGACGGGCGCTTCGGGTCCTTCAGCCCAGCGCGGGTGCGGCGGATGGCGCGGGAGACAGCCTTGACGGCATCGTCCTGGCCGATGATGCGCTTGTGCAGCTCGTCTTCCATGTGCAGCAGGCGGGTGGACTCTTCCTCGGTGAGCTTGAACACGGGGATGCCGGTCCAGGTGCCCATGACCTCGGCGATCTGCTCCTCGCCGACCTCGGCGACCTCGTCCAGCTCACCTGCGCGCCAGGCCTTTTCCTTCTCCGCGCGCTCTTCGCCCAGCTTGCGCTCGTCGTCGCGCAGGGCTGCTGCCTTCTCGAAGTCCTGGTCGTCGATGGCGGCTTCCTTCTTGCGGCGCACCTCGGCGATCTTGTCGTCGACATCCTGGATGGACTTCGGGGCGGTCATGCGCTTGATACGCATGCGGGCGCCGGCCTCGTCGATCAGGTCCACGGCCTTATCCGGCAGGAAGCGGTCGTTGATGTAGCGGTCCGCCAACTGGGCTGCGGCCTTCAGCGCACCGTCAGTGATGGATACGCGGTGGTGCGCCTCGTAGCGGTCGCGCAGCCCCTTCAGGATCTCCACGGTCAGCTCGACAGAAGGTTCCGGGACCTGAACCGGCTGGAAGCGACGCTCCAGCGCGGCATCCTTCTCGATGTGCTTGCGGTACTCGTCCAGGGTGGTCGCACCGATGGTCTGCAGCTCGCCGCGAGCCAGCTTCGGCTTCAGGATGCTGGCAGCGTCGATCGCGCCCTCGGCGGCACCCGCACCGACCAGCGTGTGGATCTCGTCGATGAACAGGATGATGTCACCGCGCTGGTTGATCTCCTTCAGCACCTTCTTCAGGCGCTCCTCGAAGTCACCGCGGTAGCGGGAGCCCGCCACCAGGGAACCCAGGTCCAGGGAGTACAGCTGCTTATCCTTCAGCGTCTCCGGCACCTTTCCGTTGACAATGTCCAGCGCCAGGCCTTCCACCACAGCGGTTTTACCCACACCGGGCTCGCCGATAAGCACCGGGTTGTTCTTAGTGCGGCGGGACAGGACCTGCATGACGCGCTCGATTTCATTCTCGCGCCCCACAACCGGATCCAGCTTGCCATCCTTAGCGGCCTGGGTGAGGTTACGGCCGAACTGATCTAGCACCAGGGAGTTGGACTTCTGGCCAGGGCGGCTCGGTACACCTTCACCGGTGCTGCCCACGCCAGCAGCAGCGGGCTCGCCGCCGCCTTCTTCCTCGTTACCCTCGTAGCCGCTGAGCAGCTGGATCACCTGCTGGCGCACGCGGGACAGGTCAGCGCCGAGCTTGACCAGCACTTGCGCTGCCACGCCCTCACCCTCGCGGATGAGGCCCAGCAGGATGTGCTCGGTGCCGATGTACTTGTGGCCTAGCTGCAGCGCCTCGCGCAATGCGAGCTCCAGGACCTTCTTGGCCCGCGGGGTGAAGGGAATGTAGCCGCTCGGCGGGTGACCGCCGGTGCCGATGATGTCCTTGACTTCGGTACGCACGGCGTCCAGGGAGATACCCATGGATTCCAGGGCCTTCGCTGCTACGCCTTCGCCCTCCTGAATCAGGCCGAGCAGGATGTGCTCTGTGCCGATGTAGTTGTGATTCAGCGCGCGGGCTTCTTCCTGCGCCAACACAACGACGCGACGCGCGCGATCCGTGAACCTCTCGAACATGGTGTGCTCCCTTTACAAAAGATGTGGCTAGTTTCCAAAGACTTAGCTTGTGTATTCGCCAATGCTGCCCACCTTAGCCGTGAGTGCGGGCAACTCATATCGCCTTCCACACAACACTGCGTTGTCGCCGCCTTATTCCGACGCCCCTTCGACCCCAAATACCCCCATATCAGCAGGTCAACAACTATTCATGGCAGAATTTTCGACGCTGTACGCCGTCAGCGAACGCCCTTTCTGGCACGCATATAGACCGGCCATCTTTGCATAGTTATTTTTTCAAACCGAGAACTTTTTGCTTTGCGAACATTACAGTGATGTACACCACTAAAAAGATATAAACCGCTCAAGTCGAGGCGCCACTCCGGGTTAGTTCCCCGGGGCACTACCGATAGGCGCAGCCCCAAACGCCAACCCAACCCAAACGCCGACCCAAGGAGAGTTACCCAGAAATGAACGCAGCTGCAGCCGCCCAGCTAACGAAGCCCTCCCTCACTGAACAGATCGGAACCGCAGGCACGCTCCTAAAGGGCACTCTGCCACTGTTCAAGTCCGGCGTTCTGGGTTCAATGAGTCCGATCGCCGCGTCCAAGGCATTGAAGGGCGTTATCCAGTGGAGCTTCCTCCCCGCCGGCCTGCTAGCCATCGGCGCTGCACGCGACCCCTACCACACCGCCATCATCGATGACGCTGGGTCGATGACCTACCAAGAGCTGCACGAACAGTCCTCCACCTTGGCGCAAGCCCTGTTCCGCACCGGCGTCCGCGAACGCGATCGTATTGGCGTGCTGTGCCGCAACCACCGCGGCTTCATCCTTACCCTCTGCGCACACGGTCGGTTGGGTACAGACATTGTGCTGCTGAACACTGGGGCGTCCGCAAAACAGACCCAAGCCGTGCTACAGGAACAAAAGATCGACATCCTGTTTATCGACGAAGAGTTCCTCCCGCTACTACCGAAGGACTTCGACGCCTGCCCCGTGATCATCGCCTGGGAAGACGGCGACACGCTGGGGCTTTCCCGCGAGGCCGAGGCTGCACTGAAGAAGCCTTCCAATATTCAGGACGCAATCGATAGCGGCGACTACGCCACCCGCAACGAAGACTGGAGCACCCTGCACGAGGTAGTGCGGACTACCCCGGAGAACCTGTCCATTCCCAGCCGCCCACGCCAAGGCCGCACCATCATCCTCACCTCCGGCACCACCGGCACACCGAAGGGCGCGCGCCGACCGGAACCGAAGACGTACATGCCGGCGTCGTCGATCATGAGCCGCATCCCGATGCGCCACCACCGCCCCTCCTTCCTCTCCGCGCCGATGTTCCACACCTGGGGATTCGCGCAGATTCAGCTGGCGCTCGCGCTGCGCAACACCATGATTATGCAGCGGCGATTCTCCCCTGAAGGGGCCGTGAAGCTGATCGAGAAGAACCGCCCGTACACCATCGCCATGGTGCCGACGATGCTGCGCCGCATGCTGGAGGTCGTCCCGGAAGGATTCAACCCCGGCACGAAGATCATTGCCACCTCCGGCGAGGCGCTGCCACCGAAGGTCGTGCGCGAGACGCAGGAGAAGTTCGGCGACGTGCTGTACAACCTGTACGGGTCGACGGAGGTCAGCTGGGCTTCCATTGCCACCCCGGAGGAGCTGCGCAAGCACATCAACACTGCAGGTAAGCCGCCAATGGCGACGACGCTGAAGATTCTGGACGAGGATGGCAAGGAGCTGCCGGACGGCGAGATTGGACGCATCTTCGTGAAGAACGACATGCTGTTCGAGGGCTACACACGCCCCGGCTCTGACAAGGAAATCATCGATGGCATGGTCGCTACCGGCGACCTGGGATACTACAACGAGGACGGGCTGCTGTTCATCTCTGGCCGCAGCGACGACATGATCGTTTCCGGTGGCGAGAACGTCTTCCCACAGGAGACCGAGGACGTGATCAACTCCATGGACTTCGTTGCCGAGTCCGCTGTGCGAGGCGTGGAGGATCCGGAGTTCGGCCAGGCACTGTGCACATGGGTCGTGCCGGAGGGCAAGAGCGCAGCCGAACTGACCGACGCCGAGAAGGCGGAATTCGAGGAGCAGGCGAAGCTGCAGGTCAAGGCTCACTTGGCTCGCCACAGTGTACCGCGTTACTTCGTATACCTGGACAAGCTGCCCCGCAACGCGGTGGGCAAGGTGGTTCCGCGCGAGCTTCCGCAGCCCTAGTTGGGGTGAATGAGGCTGGCGCCTCGGCGGGCTGAGGGGCTGGAGCTTCGGCGGCCTGAGAGGCTGAGCCCAGCTCTCACTAAGCCCCACATGTCGTTAGAACGGGAATCTGTTACTGAACTCAATTTTCGACTAAGTAAAACCGCAGGTCAGAGCTTCGCGTAAAAGGTGGACGAGGTAGCACATGTGCAGAATTCCCGATCTAGCGACATTTGCCTTACACCACCCCCCTTAGATCTAGAGCGCTCGCCCCATCAGTCCCCCACTTGCACACCCACACCACTTGCACACCCGCACCACTTACAAGCGCCAGACGACACTAACCACCCCCTCCCGTTTCACCCTGCACTCTCCCAAAGACTGTAAATGTCGGAAAAGTTGCAGAACGTTATTGGGGATGATCGTTACTAAAACAAAAGCCCTGGTCAGCGAATCGCAGACCAAGGGTCAGGAATAGCAAGTCTGCAGTTTTGCAACTTTTCCGACATTTAGCAATACGTAAAGCCGGCAAGGGCTGTGGGCGTCATAAAACATGAATCACCAGAACACAACCGAAACAACCTCCTCAAACAACAGCAAGGGTGGCTGACCGCAGCCAGTGCCCCACGGCGTGCGCAATAATGATTGGCATGAGCCAGATCAGCAGCACCAATAGCAACCCCACCAGCAACCCCAACCAACCCCTCCGTCCGCGCGTGCTGTCCATCGCCGGTACGGATCCGACGGGCGGGGCGGGCGCACAGGCGGACCTGAAGTCCATCATGGCGGCGGGCGGCTACGGCATGTCCGTGATCACCGCGCTGGTCGCGCAGAATACGCAGGGTGTGCGCGAGATCCACACTCCCCCGCTGGATTTCCTCCGCGCGCAGCTCGATTCCGTCTTCGACGACGTCACCGTTGATGCTGTGAAGATCGGCATGCTCGGCGACACCCAAACCATCCAGACCGTCCGCGATTACCTGCAGAACCACCAGGTCACGACGGTGCTGGACCCGGTGGCGGTGGCTTCCTCGGGCGATCGGCTGCTCACCGCGGACGCCGAGGACGCACTGCGGGACTTCGCTGCCGCTTCTTCGGTAGTGACGCCGAACCTCCCCGAGCTCGCACTCCTGACTAAGACTGACATTGCCAGCAGCGAGCAAGATGCCGTGGACATCGCCGCGAAGTGGGCGCGGGAAACCGACACCACCGTGATCGTGAAGCTGGGGCACCTGGCTGGGCCGGAGGCCGGAAACATTGCCGTGGCCCCGAACGGGCAGACGCACAAGGTCAGCTCCCCGCGCGTGGAAACAAAAAACACCCACGGCACGGGGTGTTCTTTGTCTTCCGCACTGGCCACCAGACTGGGCGCGGGAGATTCGCTAGAGGATGCGTTGGAATGGTCCACAAAATGGCTCAACGAGGCCATCGCCAATGCCGACAAGTTGCTAGTCGGTCAAGGCCATGGCCCCGTTGATCACTCAGTGCGCCTGTTCTAGGCAGGCGCCAGCTAGGCAGCTGGGCGCGAGCGCGGGCGCAGGCAGCTGGGCGCGGGCGCGGGCGCGCGGCTCGCACCGTAGCCGCCGCCTCGCGCACCAGCGGCCGGCTCTTACTTGAGCTCCTTGGAGGAAAGTCCCAGCTCACGGCGGGCGACGACCAGCTGCTGGATCTGCTGGGTGCCCTCAAAGATGTCCAGGATCTTGGAGTCGCGAGCCCACTTCTCCAGCAGGTCGCGCTCGGAGTAGCCGTAGGCACCGGCCATCTCGACTGCACGCAGGGTCAGGTCGGTGGCCATGCGGCCTGCCTTCGCCTTGCACTCGGAGGCTTCCTTGCTGTTCGGCTGCTTGTTGTCAGCCATCCAGCCTGCGCGCATCGTCATCAGGTATGCAGCTTCCCAGTCGCTCTCCAGGCGAATGTACTCGCTGGCGGCTGCGGGCTGGTTCCACGCGGGGGCGTCATAATCGATCTCTACACCTGCGTCGGTGAGGATCTCGCGCAGCTTCTCCAGGGAAGCGCGGGCAACACCGACGGCCATGGCGGCAACCATCGGGCGGGTGTTGTCGAAGGTGGCCATCACGCCGCCGAAGCCCTTCTTGGTGTCCACCTCCGGGGAGCCCAGCAGGTTCTCCTTCGGGATGCGGACGTTGTCCAGGATGAAGTGCGCGGTGTCGGAGGAGCGGATGCCCAGCTTGTGCTCCAGGCGGACCAGCTCGAAGCCCGGGGTGTCGCGCGGAACGACGAAGGACTTGATGGCCGCGCGGCCTGCGGACTTGTCGACGGATGCCCAGACGACAACGTGGGTGCAGCGCTCGCCGGCGGTGACGAAGATCTTCTCACCGTTCAGGACGTACTCGTCGCCATCCAGCTTGGCGGTGGCGGCAACTGCTGCAGAGTCAGAGCCGAACTGCGGCTCGGTAATGGCCATGGCGGCCCAGATCTTGCCGAAGCGCTCGAGCTGCTCGTCGTCGGCGACGGCAGCTACGGCTGCGTTGCCCAGACCCTGGTAGGGGATGGACAGGGTGAGTCCAACGTCGCCCCAGCAGGTCTCGATGACGTTGAGGATGGAGGCCATGTTGCCGCCATTCTTGACGCCCTCAGTCTTCTTCTTTTCATCGCCGCGGCCACCGGAGGCGCCAGCCATTGCCTGGCCGGCGTCTGCCATACCCTCGACCAGGCTGGCCATGGTGTCCAGCTCAACGGGGCGCTCGTGCTCCGCGAGGTCGTACTTGCGGGAGATGGGGCGGAAGATTTCGGCGGCGGCCTGGTGCGCTTGGTTCTGGCCCGCCTTCAAACGCTTGGGGAGTTCCAGATTAATCATGATGTGGTTCCTTCAAGTTCCTTGTGCTTATTCGATATGGATTCGAATTGTGGCGGGTTAGACGACGACTACGCCCTCGGCGATGCCGATGGCGCGCATGTCGCGGTACCAGCGCTCGACCGGGTGCTCCTTGGTGAAGCCGTGGCCACCGAGCAGCTGCACGCCGTCGAGACCCATGACCATGCCCTTGTCGGATGCGTAGCGGCGGGCAAGGCCAGCCTCGCGATTGAAGGACAGGCCCTGGTCCAGGCGGGATACGCCGCGCAGCAGGATCAGGCGCAGGCCGTCGAGCTCAATGCGCAGGTTGGCGACCATGAAGGCCACTGCCTGGCGGTGGGAGATCGGCTCGCCGAAAGCTTCGCGCTCGTTGACGTACTTCTTGGTGTACTCCAGGATGGCCTCGCCGGTGCCGGCTGCCAGTGCAGCCCAGCCCAGGCGGGAGCGGCGGATGATCTCTGCGTAGTTTTCCTTGCGCTCGTCGGCCGGCAGATCCTTGCCGCCCAGCAGCTGGCTGGCCGGAACGCGGACGTCCTTCAGCAGGACTCGACCCAGGGCTGCGCCGCGCAGACCCATGGACGGGTCAGCCTCGACAACCAGGCCCTCGGTGTCGGACTCGACGATGACGAAGGTGTTCTCGCCGTCCAGGTTCACGGCGATGACGAACAGCTCGGCCTTGCCGGCGTTCGGAACCATGGTCTTCACACCGTTGATCACGATGTCGTCTCCCTCGCGGACGGCGGTGGTCTGCAGGGTGAAGGGGTCGAACAGCGGGCGGGACTCAGAGACGACCACGGCGGCGGCCGGGACGGACTCGCCTGCGAACTCCGGCAGGTAGGTCTTCTGCTGGGAGTCGTCACCGTAGTTCGTGATGACGTTGGCCACGCCGGCCGGTGCCAGGATGGCGACGGCCTGGCCCATGTCGCCGTATGCCAGAGCCTCGGCGATCAGAGCGTTGGTGGTGGCGCCGGAGGCGGAGGCAATGCCTTCGTACTCTTCCGGCAGGTTGATCAGGGCAACGCCCAGCTCAGCGGCAGCCTCCAGCAGGCCTTCGGCCGGCTCGGATGCTTCGTTCTGGTCGTGGCCGGTGGGGCGCAGGCGCTCTTCTGCGAACTCGCGCACAGCAGCGACGATCATCTCCTGATCCTCGGTCGGGGTCAGGTCGAACGGCGCCTTGCCCGGTGCCGGGGTTTCGGTCGGGATCGGCTGGTTGTTCTCGTCGGTGGTCTGGTTTGCCAGACGTACCGGCTTGCCGGAGCCCTTGATCTTCTTGAACTGGCGGTTCACGGCACCCAGGGTGCGCATGCCGGTCTTGGTGGACTGGTAGGCAACGCGGTCCACCTTCTTGCTCAGACCGTACTTCTCTGCCAGGTCGGAGCCGGTGAACTTCGTCAAGACTCCCATGACGGTACCGATTGCGTCTCGCTTGATGTTGTTCAGGCCAGGAGTCGAATCGGCACGCTTGCTTCGGTCGCTCATTTCGTGCGGCCACCTTTCACTGGTTGTCAGCGCAAATTACATATCTGCATGTGCGGATAATTATGTACGTAGCATAAACCAGGATAATGGCGCGCATCACATTTTGAGACAAAACATTGGGGAAATTACACCCACACGGGCGAGCTGCACCCACGCTGCCCTACGCTCCTCCAGCGGCGGCGCCCCGAAGGCTACGCTTCCCCGCAGCAGCACCTCCCCCACCGGCGGTCCCCCACCGCCTCCCCCAACCGGCGGCGCCCCCGAAGGCTACGCCCCGGCGCGGCTGCCGCCTCCGCCTCCTGAGATTGCGAACTAGTTGTCACGCTCCGGCTTCACGATCGGGAACAGCACGGTCTCGCGGATGCCCAGGCCGGTCAGAGCCATCAGCAGTCGATCGATTCCCATGCCGGTACCTGCCGTCGGCGGCATGCCTTGCTCCATGGCGGCCAGGAAATCTTCGTCCAGACGCATTGCCTCGTCGTCACCATTGGCGGCCAGGCGTGCCTGATCCTCGAAACGCTCGCGCTGAATAACCGGATCCACCAGCTCGGAGTAGCCGGTGGCCAGCTCGAAGCCGCGGACGTACAGGTCCCACTTCTCCGTCACACCTGGCTTGCTGCGGTGCTGGCGGGTCAGCGGGGAGGTCTCGACCGGGAAGTTACGCACGAAGATGGGGCCTTCCAGCTGGTCCTCGCACAGGACCTCCCAGATTTCCTCCACCAGCTTGCCGTGGCCCCAGCCCCCCTTGACGGGAACGTCCAGGCCAATGACCTTGGCGATCTCCTTCAGTTCCTCAACGGTGGAGTCGATCGTCACCTCCGGCTGGCCGGGGTACTTGCGCGCAAGTGCCTCGTTCAGCGAGGGGTACATCTCGATTTCCTTCCACTCCCCGCCGAAGTCGAACTCGGTGCCGTCGGCCAGGCGCACCTTGCCGGTACCCTCCAGGTCGGTGCCCTTGGTCAGCTGGTCCACGATGTACTGGATGGACTCGCGGGTGGTACGCGCGCAGTCGTCGTAGTCGCCCCATGCTGCATAGGTCTCCAGCATCGCAAACTCCGGGGAGTGGGACTTGTCCACGCCCTCGTTGCGGAAGTTGCGGTTGATCTCGAAGACGCGGTCGATGCCACCGACCACAGCGCGCTTCAGGAACAGCTCCGGCGCAATGCGCAGGTACAGGTCGATATCCAGGGCGTTGGAGTGGGTCACGAACGGACGGGCCGCCGCGCCACCGTGCAGGGTCTGCAGCATCGGGGTCTCGATCTCTACGAAGCCCTCGCCCTCCATGTAGTCACGCAGCGCGCGGATGACCTTCACGCGGGTCATTGCGTTCTTGCGGGCTTCCTCGCGCACGATCAGGTCGTTGTAGCGCTGGCGTACGCGGGTCTCTTCGTTCATCTCAGCGAAAGCCACCGGCAGCGGACGCAGAGACTTTGCTGCCATGACCCACTCGCTGGCCATCACGGACAGCTCGCCGCGACGGGAGGCGATCACGCGACCCGTCACGCCGATAAAGTCGCCGAGGTCCACGTCGGCCTTCCACGCAGCCAGCGCGTCCTCCCCTACCTCCGCCAGGGAAAGCATGGCCTGCAGCTGCGTGCCGTCGCCGTCCTGCAGCGTGGCGAAGCACAGTTTTCCGGTGTTACGCATGAAGATCAGGCGACCGGTAATGCTGACGACGTCCTGGGTTTCTTCGCCTGCGGCGAGGTAAGTGACGCCCTCTGTTTCAACCGGCTGCGCCTCAGCTTCACCGTCATCCTTCTTCACGGCCCACTGTGCGCGTACCTCGGCCAGGGAGTGGGTGCGTGGCACCTCTACCGGGTAGGCGTCCTTGCCGGATTCGAGGATGCGCTGCCGCTTTTCGCGGCGGATGCGTAGCTGTTCGGGCAGGTCTTGTGCGGGGGTATTTGCTGCGTCAGTCACGCTTACAAAGCCTAGCGCATGGGGCGGACAGGTAATCGATTGAGGCGTGCGAGACGCTCGAGGGTGTTAGCTTTAGGGAACATATGACGGATCGTTGCACGACGACCAATGCACGAAGTACACCGGACGAAGACACGAAGACTACGGAAGCACTCAAACATGTTTAGTTCACGCCCCGCTACTTTCACCCATAAGTACGCCCGCGCCACAGCTGCCTGCTTGGCAGCGGGCTCTTTGGTTTTCGCATCCAGCTGCTCCGCTTTTCAGCGCCCGGAAGGCGCCAGCGAAGAGGTTTCCTACGGGGGCAAGAAGGAAAACTCCGGCTCCAATAACAGTTTCTCCGACGTCTCCCCAGAGATCAGCGACGACAAGCTGCGGGAAATCTTCGCGGACGGCAAGTTCAGCGACTGCAAACTCGACCAAGCTTTCTTTGACAGCGCGTACGTGGATGGCGCGAAGATGCAGCCGCTGGACTCTGCTGACGTGTACGTCAATTCAGAAACCTGCTCCGGCTATATAAAGCCGCAAATCAGTGGCGATCAGCCCGATGAGCTCAAAGAAACTTCGATCTACACTGCACTGTCCGCCACCAAGAATGGCTCCAATCTCGACGATCTTCCCAATGGGGATGCTGAACGAAAGGAGCTATCCGACGATGGTCTTCAAGGATGGAAATCTGCCGAGGTAGTAAATGCGTGCATGCTTTCCGGCCCGGAGGGAACACCGTTGGAATATGCAGAGGTTATCTCCATGTCCGGCTGTGACCCGGTCAAGCCGCTGTTGCGCTCGCTGACTAACTTGGCAAACCGTTATCAGGAACTCGAGGGCAAGGAAGCGAACATTGGTGGCTCTAACGGCCCACTGGAAATCGGCGATCGCGTAGAGATCGACCTCGTTGATGGCGGCTACCTCGAGTCCCGCGACAAGGCCAAGCCTAAGGAAGAGTCGGTCACTGAAAAGGTGGGCGTCGGTAAGACAAAAATGAAGCTGATGAGCCTTGAGATTCCTACCGACAATCCGCAGGATTACGGCAAGGTTTGTGCCGAAGTGGAGTATGCCTACGAAGACGAGTCGCCACCGTTCCCTCCGACCGAGATAGGTCTACAGTCCCCTGACGGCGAATACCAGCTGATGAAGGTTGCTGGTAATACGGTGACTCCTTTGTCTGATGGCAAGGGCAGCCAGCGTTTCTGCTCGGAGGTTGGGTTGCGTTATAGCAACAGCGACTTCGTGATTATCGGATCGGACACACTCACGGCAACGGAAACGTCCCTTGAGGAAGAGGGAATGCCGCTGTGGCGCTTCCACGTGAAGCGCAACGACGAGGGAGAATTCGAGTTCAACTAGCCTTCCGGGTGGCGCGGGTTCTTGAGCCCCGAGCCGTCCGGCACGTGCGCCGGATCGCCGCCGAGCTCCACCTGCTTGTTGTTCTCGTCCACAAAGACGACACGCGAGGTGTAGCTCTTCAGGTCTTCCTCGCTGTACTGGGCGTAGCCGATGATGATCACCAGGTCGCCGGGGCTAATCAGGCGCGCGGCAGCGCCGTTGATGCCGATCACGCCGGTACCCCGGTCACCGGTGATGGCGTAGGTCGTCAGGCGGTTGCCGTTATCGATATCGACGATATCGATCTGCTCGCCCTCGAGGATGTCGGCAGCTTCCATCAGATCAGCGTCGATGGTGCACGAGCCGACGTAGTGCAGGTCGGCCTGGGTGACCGTCGCACGGTGGATCTTTGATTTCAGCATGGTTCGCAACACGGGTGAACACCTTACTCGGGGCTAACCGAATATGCTATTTAGCTGTTCTTTTGCGCCCGTTCACCGCGCACCGATATGGTGCGCGTCTCTTCGGCGTTCCGGTGTGCAACTTTTAAGCGTTCCGGTGCGCGCCGTCGCTCGGCAGTGCCACCACGAACTCGGGCTCGTTGAAGCCCTTCTCCGCGAAAGCCTCAGCCACCGCTGTGGCCGTCGCCTCCACCTGATCCTCACGCAGCAGCGCAATCGCGGAGCCGCCGAACCCACCACCGGTCATGCGCGCACCTAGCGCGCCCTGAGCCATCGCAACATCCACCGCGGTATCCAGCTCCGGGACGGTGACCTCGTAGTCGTCGCGCAGGGAGGCGTGGCTGCCCTGCATCGAGCGCCCGAAAGCCTCCATGTCACCGGCGCTGACCTGCTTAATCGCCTCGGCCGTGCGGGCGATCTCGCTTACCACGTGGCGCACGCGGGCGGCCACCTCCACCGGATCCACGTCGTTAGCCTTGGCCCAGCCCACGGAGGCATCCTCGGCTTCCTCGGCGAAGCGCAGGCTGCTCACCCCAAGGTCGGCGGTCACTCCGTCGATCACGGCTCGCCGTGCCGCGTATTGCCCGTCGTTTAGCTTGTGCGGGGCGTTCGTATTCATAATGAGAATCGCCAGCCCCCGCGCCGCGATGTCGAAGGGCACCTGGGTGGCGCTGTCTTCGGCGAAGTCGATGGCCAGCGCGTGGCCGGCCTGGCCAAACAGCGAAATACGCTGGTCGAGGCCGCCCGTTGAGGCGCCGACGACCTCGTTCTCTGCTCTTATGGACGCCCCCATGAGCCCGTTGCGGACCGCATCATCAAGGGTCGCGCCGCCGTATAGGTCGAAGGCCGCCAGAGCCGCCGAGCATTCCAGAGCCGCGGAGCTGGACAACCCCGCGCCGACGGGAACGTCGGATTCGATGGCGAGGTTCAGGCCACCGGCGGGCATCAGCCCTGCCTCGGTGGCCGCCCAAATCGCGCCGACGGCGTAGCCCGCCCAGTTGGCGGGGTTGCCGGGACCAACCTCGGCGACGGGGATCTCGAAGTGGACGATCTCCGCGGGGTCGCCGAAGCGGGAGGCCACGCGGTACACACCGTCGTCGTTCTTGGCAGCAGCCACGTAGGTGCGCTGGGACAGTGCGAAGGGCAGGCTAATGCCATCGGCATAGTCGACGTGCTCGCCGATGAGGTTCACGCGCCCCGGCGCGGACCACACGCCTGCGGGTTCATAGCCGTAGACCTGCTGGAATAGGGAGCGCGCATCGGCAGCACCCTGCTCCTCGGAGCGGGTCTGCAGCCAGCGCGGAGCACCAGCGTTCTGTGCTGCGTTGGTTTGGCTAGTTGGCATTGTCGGCGACCTCCCGGAAACGTTCGGCGATCCTCTCCGGAGTGGTGTCGGAGATCCAGGCCTCCTGGCCCGACTCGCTACCGGCCAGGAACTTCATGCGCCCCGGAGAACGCATCATCGAATACAGCTGCAAGTACAAGCGACCGTCCTCGCGCCCCTCCCCCACCGGCGCCTGGTTCCAGGCCGCAATATAGGGGGTGCGTTCCACACCTTCGAAAAAGCGGTCCATTCGGCCCAGCAGATCCAGGTAGAAGCGGGTCAGCTCATCCTTCTCTTCGTCGGATAGCGCCGCGAAGTCCGGCACCGCTCGGTTGGCCATGAGGATGACCTCCACCGGCCACTTGGCTGCAGCCGGCACATAGGCCGTGAAGTGCTCGCCGGCCAAGAGTATGCGGGTGCCGGATTCTTTTTCGGCGGACAAAGTGGCGTCAAAAAGATCCTTACCAGTGCTTTCCCTAAACGCCCGAGCGCGCGCGGCTACCTCAGCGGCACGCGGCGGGAGGAAGGGATAGGAGTAAATCTGGCCGTGCGGGTGCTGCAAGGTCACGCCGATCTCCTTGCCGCGGTTTTCGAAGGGGAACACATAGCGGATGCCTTCGATGGCGGAAAGTTCAGCGGTGCGGTGGGCCCAGGCCTCGACGACGGTGCGGGCGCGCTCGTAGGGCAGATCCCTAAACGAAGAGCTCACGTCCGGAGTGAAGCAGACGACCTCGCAGCGGCCGATGGCAGGCCTGCGGGGGAACAGTTCCTGGCCGTCGACGTGGGCGGCGAAATCCTCCGGCACCTCCATGTGGACCGACAAGGACGGGAAGCGGTTTTCGAAGACCACGACGTCGTAATCGTCGGCGGGTACCTCGGTGGGCAGCTCGCCAGGCCTGGTGGGAGCCAGCGGATTTTCGTTGGCCGGAGGCATAAACGTGCGGTTCATGCGGTGCGCGGCGTAGACATACCACTGGCCGGTCAGAGGGTCCTGCCGCATCTCGGATTCCGTGGTGGCCTGCGGCAGGTCGCGGGGATCGTGCAGCTCGCGCTGCTTCTCGCCACGGACATAAGCCGGCTCGTCGTCGAAGTACAGCAGCTCGCGGCCGTCGGCCAGCGTGGTTCGGGTTACTTTGACATCGTGCTGCACGGCGTAAATCACTTCCTTAAGTAGGGCGCCCAAGGACGCGTGAAGTAAAGCGCCCGCCTCCTTTAAGGGAAAGGGGCGGGCTCTAGCATGTAGTTCTCGAGCGTGTGTTACTCAGCTTGAACGTCTTGTGCGGCAGATTCGTCGATCTTGATGGGATCCAGTTTGGTCCACAGCAAGAAGACCGCCGCCACGGCGATCATGGCAAGCCCGCACACCAGGTTATACGTTTCATTCTTCGGCTCGCCGGTGGTCACATCCATACCCGGATCAAGCAGGAAGTAGCTGATCAAGAGCACTAGTCCGTACAGGCCCATGAGGGAACCGATGACGTTGCGGATGTCGAAAGCGCCGGCCATGTGGGAACGCTTGGAGGTCTTAGAGACCTTTGCTTCGGTGTTGTTAGCCATTGTGTCCGTTCACTCCTTTCTGGAATCTTAACTGCGCTTAGGCGAACACGATGTTGAGGACAGTCACCAGAACCAGGCACAGAATGCCCAGCGGGACGGTGCGGCGGTACCACGGCAGGGTGGCCTCTGCGGCGTCCGTGAGGTTCTCCTTCGGGGTGACGGACTTGACGAAGCCCACCAGCTCCTCGTCCGGCTTTGGCTTAGTGACCAAGGAAACCAGGACGGAGACCACAATGTCCGTAACGAAGGCCAGGGAGGCTGCGACGAAGGCCGTGCCCTGTCCCGGCAGGTTGAAGAAGCCAATGTCGGTGCTGCCGAAGGTCGCTACAACCCAGTAGGCAATCGCGACACCCGTACCGGAAACCAGGCCGACCCAACCTGCGGTGGGCGTCATACGCTTCCAGAACATACCCAAGATGAAGGTGGCGAACAGCGGCGCGTTGAAGAAGCCGAACAGCGTCTGCAGGTAGTCCATGACATTGCCGAAGTTGGAGGCCAACAGGGCGGTGAACACGGCAATGACGGTGGCGCCGACGGTGGCCACGCGGCCGACCTTCAGGTAGTACTCGTCGTCTCGATCCTTAACGATGTAGGACTGCCAGATGTCGAAGGAGAACACGGTGTTGAACGCCGAGATGTTCGCCGCCATACCGGCCATGAACGCAGCCAGCAGACCCGCAATTGCCACGCCCAACAGGCCGTTCGGCAGCAGATCGCGCATCAGGTACAGGATCGCATCATTCGGTTCCGCCGAACCATCCATGATCGGGGTGACCGTCGCACCGGCGACCATGCCGGGGATGACCACCAGGAAGGGGATGAACATCTTCGGGAATGCACCGATGATCGGGGTCTTACGCGCGGCGGACAGCGAGTCGGCTGCCATGGAGCGCTGCACCTCCACGAAGTTGGTGGTCCAGTAGCCGAAGGACAGCACGAAGCCCAGGCCGAAGACCAGGCCAATCGCCGAGACGATCGGGTTTTCGAAGCCCGAGATCTCGGTGCCCGGCCACGTGTGGAAGTGCGAGGAATCCGCAACCTTTTCCTGCAGGCCAGACCAACCGCCGACCTGGTGCAGGCCGATCATGGTCAGCGGCAGCAGGGCAGCAATAATCACGAAGAACTGCAGCACCTCGTTGTAGATGGCGGCGGACAGGCCACCCAAGGTGATGTAGGACAGCACGATCGCTGCGGCGACAACCAGGGTGACCCACAGCGGCCAGCCCAGCAGGGAGTTAACGACCTTGGCCAGCAGCAGCAGGTTCACGCCGGCGATCAGCAGCTGGGCGACGGCGAAGGAAATGCCGTTGACCAGGTGCGCACCGTTGCCGAAGCGGCGCTGCATGAACTCCGGCACGGAACGCACCTTGGAGCCGTAGTAGAAGGGCATCATCACGATGCCGAGGAAGACCATAGCCGGGATCGCGCCGATCCAGAAGTAGTGCATGGTCTCGAATCCGTACTGCACGCCGTTGGCCGAGTGGCCCACGATTTCTACGGCGCCCAGGTTGGCGGAGATGAAGGCCAGGCCCGTCACCCACGCGGGTAGGGAGCGGCCGGAGAGGAAGAAGTCAATTGAGCTGGACACCTTGGACTTAGCTGCCCAACCGATACCTAGGACGAAAGCGAAGTATAGCGCGACCAGCGCGTAGTCTACCCAGCTCGCGTCCAAACGTAGTCCTTCAGCTGTCATAGCTGCGAACCTCCAGGAACGTCGCGTCCCCGTCCCAGGCACCAATCGTCGTTATTCTCAACTACCAGCGACGAGAACTATTGGATATTTTATACATTTCCGATTCTAACGCCGATAGGGGTGCTAAAGGAAATCTTTTTCACGCGGCGCAAAAGAAATCCCACATTCGAACCTGCGCTCCTCCCCCGCCTGCAGGCGAATGAGGTCTTTACCGGAGCGTAGAGCGTCCGGCGGGCACGTCATCGGCTCGACGGCTAGGGCTCGGCCCACACCGGGGTAGCCCTCACGGCGAGCCGGGTCGGCGGTGAACACCTGGAACCACTCAAAGCCCTCTCCCACCCATAGGTGCACGCCCTCGCCGTCCGGGTTGAGCAGGCGTGCGTCGGCATAACCGTCGGCAGCGTCAGAAGCCTTAATTGCCGAGCCAAGGCAGCCGAACGACCTATGGCCCTCCGGCATCGGGCCGAAGCAGTGGTCCAGCCACACCCCGGCCATCCGTTGGCCGGTTTCCAGATCCGGGAGCACCCAGCAAGCCGGAATCTCCGGGCCGGCGGGCAGGTTACGCACCGAGTCCAGCGGCAGGTTTGCATCGACGGAAAGGTGTAGCACACAATCGTCAAGCGGAGCTCCCAGGGCGCTCAGATATGGGTGCCATCCCAGTCCGAAGGGGCAGGAAGCATCTCCCGAGTTGCGGACGGCGAAGGCGGCGCGCAGCCCCTCATTCGCGTCGAGGGACCACGTCACCCGCATGTACAGCGGCCACGGCCACCCCGGGCGCAGGCCAGTGGACAGCTCCAGAGCCACGAAGTCCTCACCCCGGTCGGCGACGTGCCAGGCCATCTGGCCCACGAATCCGTGGATCGCCGTAGCACGAGCCGGCTCCGTAATGTCCAACCGGTGCAGCACGCCGTCGTGGGCGAAGACCCCGTCGGCGGTGCGGTTCGGCCACGGTGCCAGGATGATGCCGGAGGACAATGGCGGGTAGGCACCCTCTGGGTAGGAAACCACCAGGGGTTTGCCGGAGTATTCCAGACTGCGCAGTCCACCGCCGAAGGTGGAGATGCTGGCGCGATACTCCCCCGCGGAGATCTCCACGAAGGGGTGGGAATGGCGCTTCAAGGTGTCTAGTTCGTCGCTCATTGTTCTACTCACCTGAGTTTTCGGGGGCTGCACCGCCCTCACCGCCGTTGGCACCGTTGGCGCCTTCGCCGCCGTCGTCCAGGCCCTTGAAGCCGGTGCCCAGCGGCACGCCCACGTTGTCGATCAGGCGCGTGGTCCCCACGCGCGCCGCCACCAGCAGACGCGCCTCGCCGTCTTCCGGGCAGTCGGAAAGATCCGTACCGCGCAGCTCAAGATAATCGACGTCCACGCCGGAGGCGGCGTCCAGAATAGATCCGGCGGTCTGCAGAACCGCCGCAGGGCCCTGCTCGGCGACGAAGGCGCCGGCGGTCAGGGCAGCGGACAGGGTGAGGGCGAGCTCGCGCTCCTCCTCGGACAGGTAAACGTTGCGGGAGGACTTCGCCAGGCCGTCGGCCTCGCGCACGATCGGCACACCGTGGACCTGCACCTCCATATTCAAGTCCGTAACCATCTGCTGGATCAGCAACAGCTGCTGGTAATCCTTTTCGCCGAAGAAGGCATGGTCGCAATGAGTGATGGTGAAAAGCTTGTTCACGACCGTCAGTACGCCCGCGAAGTGGGTCGGGCGGTGGGCGCCTTCCAGGATACGGCCGGCCTCGCCCGGGTGGATCGTCGTGCGCGGACCGTTGGGGTACATCTCGCGGGGGCTGGGAGCAAATACCGCGTCCACGCCCGCAGCCTTCAGCTTTGCCACGTCCTCATCCAGAGTGCGCGGGTAGGCATCCAGATCCTCGCCTTCCGCGAACTGCAGAGGGTTCACGAAGATACTGACCACGACCAGCGCGCCCGGGATCTGCTGCGCAGCCTGCACCAGCGACAGGTGACCTTCGTGCAGCGCGCCCATCGTGGGCACCAGCACCACGGGACGACCCGCTTTACGCATCGCGCGGGTCAGCTGCCCGATCGCCTTGATTTCGGTGAAAACCTCTGCCTGGCCAGGTGTGAACGTCATGGTTCTTACTCTAGATCTAGCAGCCTTTCGACCTCAATAGCCCCTGCCTTTAGCGCGGTGCGGCGGGCCATCGCCGTGTAGGCGGCCTCGCTGGACTGGCCGTGGCCAGTTGCTTCTTCGGCCGAGTCTCCTAGCTCCCGCAGCGCGGCCAGGTGGCGCATCACTGCGGGCGCATCGTCCCGAGCTACGGGTCCGGTGAGCCCATCCATACGCTTGTCCAGCGCATTATCCACCGCGGCGTGGGCGATGCGGCGCAACAGCAGGGCACTGTCGGGGCTTTCCCCCGGCGCGTCGACCACGCGGTCCAGGATCTCCTGCGCATCCGTCAGCAAAGTCACCAGGTGGTTCGCCGCATGCGCCATGGCTGCGTGATAGGCCGCCCGGTGGTGTTCCGGGATGGCCACGGGCACTCCGCCCAGGCTGGCCACCAGCGTCTGTGCCACCACATCACCGACCTCGGAATCGCTGGTCACACCCCATGCGCATCCATCCAGCCGTTCGCTGTCGGCCGGCGTTCCTGTGAAGGTCATCGCCGGGTGCAGCGCCAGTGGTAGCGCACCGGTATCGGTAATCGGCTGCAGAATATCGCAGCCGAACGCACCGGACACGTGCGCGACGATCTGCCCGTCGCGCGTGTGCTGCGCCACCTTCTCGATCACATCGGGCAGCTTCGGATCCGGCACCGCCAGCACCACCAGCGCGGCCTGTGCGGTGCTGCTCAGGCTGGTCTGTGGGATGTTCGGGATTCTTCTTGACGCCAACTTTTCCGAACGTGCCGAATGCACGTACACGCCATGTACGTGATGGCCGGCGCGTCCGAAGGCCTCTGCAAGGGCCACCCCCACTGCCCCGGCAGAGATAATGCCGACGGACAGGCGCGGTTGTTGGATATCCATTCCCATCATGCGTAGGTGCCTCTGGGTAGTCGCGTTAAAAGAGTTATCTAGGAGGAGAGTTACTTCTGGAAACGCTTCATCAGCTCGGCGACGGTGAGGCCGTCTTCCTTTTCATCGGCGCGACGGCGACCGTGGGGCGCCTCCGGCTCCCCGGCCTGCGGATCCTGGCCCGCCGCTTGGGAAGCCGGGTTGGCGGTGTGGGTGCGGCCGGAGCGCACAGCCTCGGCGCTGGGCATCTGCGCGCGGCGCTTCTGGGCGGGGGCAGGCTGGGGGCTCTGAGCTTCTGCGCCCTTGGTTTCAGCGTGCTTAGTTCCAGAGTGTTTAGCCTCGTTCATGGCCGTGGTATCCACAACCAGCGGCAGCTGGGAGGTTTCCTCGGAATCCTGGCCACCCCACTTCACCGCGGCGAAAGTGCCGGTGTTGAACTTCGGCTTGCTGCGGTGCTGCCCCTGGCGCGACTGCGCCTGCTGAGCCTGTTGAGCCTGCTGCGCGCGAGCGTTCTGCCCGGCGCGCGCTGCCTCCTGAGTGCGCACACCCTGCTGGCTACCGTGGCCACTGCCCTGCCCCAACTCGTGCACGCGCTCGGCGGTTGCGCGCACGGCGCGCTGCTCGCCTTCGTCGAAGCTCTGGCCGGTCAGCGCCGCCAGCTGCTGGCGCATGTGCGCCAACTCCGCACGTAGCTCGTCCAGGTGCTTATCACGCTGATCCTGCGCCTGCTTCGCCTCGGCAGCGTACTTCGCCTTTGCATCTGCCTCGCGCTTGTCCAGCTGTGCGCGCTCGTGCTCCAGTTGGGACTGGTAGTAGCTCTCCTGGTTCTCCGCCTGCTCGCGTGCGAGCTTCAGCGCACCCGAGTAACGCAGAACCAGCACTACGCCGAAGAACGCCGCCCACAGTGCAGCGATCAGCGCGACCTTCAGCCAGCCATCGGAATCCATGAAAAGCATCAGCACGCTAGCCGAAAGGGCCAGCACCACCAGGCCAAACATCAGGAAGCGGGAGAAACCGGAGGGTTCGTTCGCAGCAACCGGCGAGCCGTTAAAGTCCGCCCCCTGGCCTTCGTATCGATCCTCATAACCCTGGGCATCCATGTCCTGATGCCCATCGAAAGGCTGCGACTGCGGCTGGTGAGACTGCTGTGGCTTAGGAGACTGCTGGAAGCTCATGATCAACACACTACCCAACGTCAAGGCCATTAGCTGTGAATGGCGCATCCGGCGGTGGCGCTTCGCAACTGCGCTCCAGCCAGATTCCCGCCACCACGGCGGCCAAAGACCCTAAAACGCCAGAGATCACGCCCGGCAGATCAGCCTCTGCGGCCATAAGGCGCCCCGCGTTCGGCACGATGTACAACCCCGCCCCGGCGAACAGCCCGAGAAACACCGCACCAGCCCACGCAGTGGCCTGCCCCAACGCCAGCCACTGGGTTACCGTCGTCGGTTGAATCTGCGAGCGATCCATCCCTACCCCGTTGTCGCCAATCCGCTTGCGAATCACCCATCCGGCTACCGCGCACACGATGGCGAACAGCCACAGCAGGACGGAACCGGTGGTCTTGATCGGGGGCATGCTGCCGTAGAAACTCAGCACACTCACCCACCCGATGAGGGCGCACACAACCGCTACCGCAGCGATCGCCGAAATCTTCGTGCGCTTCAGCGGGCCCATTGGTTGCCTTCCTATCCTTCGTCCCTATCCTTCGCCAGCCGGGACGATGGCTTTCCGCTCCGCCGGATCGACCTCGTCCAGCCATTCCATGATGCCTCGCCCGCCCAAGGTACACCAGGGTTCGCGAGCCAACTGCAGGTCGCTCAGGGGCACCAACACAAATGCCCGCTCGTGGGCGTAGGGATGCGGAATGACCAGCTCAAACCCCCACTTGCCCTGGGATTGGAGGGGCTGGGACTGGGCGTCAAAACCAAAAAGAATATCGACATCGACCGTCCGCGGGCCCCACCGGACCTCGCGCACCCGACCAGCCACGGCCTCGGCAAATTGGCAGTGGTGCAGCAGCGCCAGTGGGTCCAGCGACGTGCGCACAGCCACGACGGAATTGCGGAACTCCTGCTGCTCGACCCCACCCCACGGCGGGGTCGCGAAGATCCGCGACTTCTCCACGATCTCGATGGCCGGGTGCATGGCCAGCAGCTCGTAGGCGCGCTCGATCTGCGCGGTGGGGCTGCCGACGTCGCCCGGCATGTTCGATCCAATCCCGAGGAATACGGTGATCATCGCTTGGACCTCCTAGCCACCACGCGCACGTCGGCGAACGGGTGGGCGATCGGCGCTTCCGGCTTGTGCACTGTCACCTCGACGGCGTAGACCCCGCCGAGCTCTGCGATCTCGTCGGCGATGCGGGAGGCCAGCGTTTCGATCAGGTCGTGGCTCTGTGGCTGGCTCTGCAGGCTCTGCGCACCCTGTGTGCCCTGTGCACCCTTGCCTTCGACGGCGTTGACCGCAATGTCGGCCAACTGCACGTAGTTAATCGTGTCTTCCAGCGCATCGGAATCGGCGGCGGCCCGGAAATCCGTCCACACCACCATGTCTACGATGAACTTCTGGCCTGCGTCTTTCTCCTGCGAAAACACGCCGTGGTGGCCGAATGCCTCCACGCCGATGAGCTCGATGCGGTCAGCCACGTCGTGCCCTCCAATGCTCGTCGATGTCGGGGCCTCGTCCGGTGGCCATTGCGTATGCCACGTCGACGGCAACCCGTGTCGGAGCTACCTTATGCACCCGCACCGCCCAGGCGCCAACTGCCGCTGCCAGCGCGGAGGTAGCGGCCGTCGCATCGTCCGCCGATTCCGGGGTTCCGGGCTGGCCGTCGCTGGCCGGACGCAGCGCAGTCAGAAAGCGTTTGCGCGACGTGCCGATCAGCACCGGATACCCCATCTGCACCAGCCGTTCGGTCGCACCAAGTAGCTGCCAGTTTTCCTGCGGGGTCTTCGCAAAACCGATGCCGGGGTCTAGGTAGATCTGTTTCTTCTGGACGCCTACCGCCTCCGCCGCCTCGATCCGCTGCTCTAGCCAGCGTATGACGTGGCCGACGATATCCTCGCCGTGGTCGTGATAGCCCTCGGCACCGGCGAAATCGGCTGCGTTTCCCTTGTTCCAGTGCATGAGGATGATCGGCAGACCGGATTCCGCGGCCAACGGCAGCATCCCTGGATCCGCCAGGCCGCCGGAGACGTCGTTGATATAAGTGACGCCCGCTTTCCAGGCCGCCCGTGCCGTTGATGCCCGCATTGTGTCGATGCTGGTGGAGATTCCCCGCCGGGAAAGCTCCTCGATGACGGGGGTAACGCGGGCGGCTTCCACGGCCGGATCCACGCGGGTCGCACCCGGGCGGGTGGATTCCCCGCCAACGTCGATGATGTCCGCACCGTCGGCGATCATGGCCTCCGCGTGGGCCAGTGCGGCTTCGGTGCTGGGGTAGGCTCCGCCGTCAGAGAAGGAATCCTCGGTGACGTTGAGGATGCCCATGACCAGCGTCCGCTGCGGCCCGGTGAGCTGTGAGTCCGTCACGGCCGGATCAGCGCCATCGCTTCTGCGCGAGAGGCCGAGTTCTTCTGGAAGCCACCGCGTACCGCTGAGGTCACCGTGTTGGCGCCGGGCTTGCGAATGCCCCGCATGGCCATGCACAGGTGCTCGGCTTCCAACACGACAATCACGGCAGAGGGATCCAGCTTCTCCACCAGCGCGTCGGCGACCTGGGAGGTCAGGCGCTCCTGAACCTGTGGGCGCTTCGCCAGCCCGTCGATCAGGCGCGCCAGCTTGGACAGGCCGGTTACCTTGCCGGACTCGCCTGGGATGTAGCCGATGTGCGCCTTGCCGAAGAAGGGCACCAGGTGGTGCTCGCACATGGAGTAGAAGGTGATGTCGCGGACGAGCACCAGCTCCCGGTGATCCTCGCTAAACGTCTTGTTCAGCACTTCTGTGGGATCCTCGTACAGCCCGGAGCAGGTCTCGCGGTAAGCACGCGCTACTCGAGCCGGAGTTTCCTTCAGACCCTCGCGGTCGGGATCCTCCCCGATGGCGAGAAGCAGTTCACGAATGGCCGCCTCTGCCCGCTTCTGGTCGAAGGAACCGGGGTCGAGCGGCTGTTGCGGGTTGTTCACTAAAAGTCTTCCTGCCTGTGCTGGCCGCCCGACTCGTTGTCGGAACGACCGCCCTTATCTTGCTGCCAGTCCTGCTCCCAGGGGAAGGACTGCTTCGGCATCTCGCCACGCTCGTAGCGGACCGGTGCCTGCTCCTGCGGCGCCTGCTGCTCCTGCTGATCCCGCCGCTCCTGCTGCCCCTGTGGCTCCGGCCCCTGCTGCTTGGTCTGCTGGTTATCCGGCTTCTCATGATCGGGCAGCTGGAAGCCACGCTCCTCCCCCGGAGGCACCGGGCGACCCGGCTGTGCCTGCGGATCCGGCTGGCTGTGTCGACCGGTCTGCGGGAACTGCTGCTGTCCCTGCTGCAGGCGCTCGGCCTGGCGCTGCTCGTTCTGTGCCTTGCGCTTTTCCATGCGCGCACAGCGGGCGGCGGAAAAGAAGTTGGTCCTCTCCGGCGGCTCCTCGCCGCGCTCGCGGGCCAGCTCCACGGGAGTCTTCACGGGCTCGCGGTGATCACATGGGCGATCCAGATCCTGCATCGGGAAGATATCCGATACCTCGCGGGTCTCGATGCCCTCGAAGATGGCCTCCAGATCCGGGCGCCGCAGAGTCTCCTTCTCCAGCAGCTTCGAGGCCAGGGTGTCCAGGTAATCGCGGTTCTCACGCAATACCTCGTACGCCACCTGCTGGGCCTTGTTCATCAGCATGCGCACCTGATCGTCGATCTGGTTCGCAACGTTCTGGGAAGGCTGGTTTCCGCCCTGGCCACCTCGGCCGACGAACGGGTCGCCTTCGTCTTGGCCGTACTTCACGGCGCCCACGACGGGGCTCATGCCGTACTCCACCACCATCGCGCGCGCGATGTTCGTGGCCATCTCGATGTCAGCCGAAGCACCCGTGGTCGGATTGCCGAACACTAGCTCCTCGGCGGCACGGCCACCCATGGCGAACACCAGTCGGGCGAACAGCTCGGAGCGGTTGTACATGCCCTTGTCGTCCTCGGGCGCGGTCATGGCGTGGCCGCCGGTGCGGCCGCGCGCCAGGATCGTCACCTTGTACACACGGTCGATGTCCTTCATCGCCCAGGCAGCCAGCGTGTGGCCACCCTCGTGGTAGGCGGTGACCTTCTTCTCGTGCTCCGAGATGATCTTCGAGCTGCGGCGCGGACCACCCACTACGCGGTCGGTGGCCTCTTCCAGCGCGTCGGCGGTAATCACGTTGCCTTCCACGCGGGCAGTCAGCAGTGCGGCCTCGTTCAGTACGTTCTCCAGGTCCGCACCGGACATGCCCGCGGTGCGCTTGGCCAGTGACTTCAGGTCCACATCCTTGGCCAGTGGCTTGTTCTTGGCGTGTACGTTCAGGATCTGCTCGCGGCCTGCCAGATCCGGGTTAGTCACCGGGATCTGACGGTCGAAACGACCCGGGCGCAGCAGCGCCGGATCCAGAATGTCCGGGCGGTTGGTGGCGGCCATGAGGATCACACCGTCACGGTCACCGAAACCGTCCATCTCCACCAACAACTGGTTCAGGGTCTGCTCGCGCTCGTCGTGGCCGCCGCCCATGCCGGCGCCACGCTGGCGGCCGACCGCGTCAATCTCGTCCACGAAGATGATGCACGGCGAGTTCTCCTTCGCCTGCTTGAACAGGTCGCGCACACGGGAGGCACCCACGCCGACGAACATCTCCACGAAGTCGGAACCGGAGATCGTGAAGAACGGCACTCCGGCCTCGCCCGCCACGGCGCGAGCCAGCAGAGTCTTACCGGTACCGGGCGGACCGTACAGCAGCACGCCACGCGGAATTTTCGCACCCAGGGCCTCGTAGCGGGTGGGGTCGGTCAGGAAGTCGCGGATCTCATCCAGCTCCTCCACTGCCTCATCCGCACCGGCGACATCGTCGAAGGTGGTATCCGGATTGTCCTTGTTCAGCTGCTTGGCGGTGGACTTGCCAAAGCCGAAGGCGCCCATGCCACTGCCACCCTGCATGCGGGACAACATGAACATCAGCAGGCCGAAGATCAGCAGCATCGGCAGCAGCATCACCAGCAGGCTGCCCAGGAAGCTATCCTCGGTGACCTTTGTGTTGAACTTCTCCGCCTCGGACTTCTTTACCGCGTCGAAGATCTCGGGTGCCGCCCGGCCGGGGTACTTCGCGATGACCTGCTCGATGTCCTTCTTGCCATCGACCTCGATCGAGCGCTTCAGCTTCAGCTGCACTTGTTGCTCACGATCGTTGATCTGAGCTTCCTTGACGTTCTTGTCATCCAGCTGCTTCATGGCTACCGAGGTCTCGACCTCGTCGTAGCCGCGGGCGTCATCAGTTAAAACACCGAACGCATAGATCGCGATGAGGATCACGGCGACAATACCCGCGATCCTCAGTACCTTCTTCTTGTCCATATTTCCTAGAGTGTTGTTGGTCTCAAATGCCGAGCGGTTCGTGCCTATGGGCTCGTACCTATGGGCAGAGGCTTGTGGGCTGGGTTTTTACTGGTAGACGCTCGGGTGCAGGGTGCCGACGTAGGGCAGGTCGCGGTAGCGCTCCGCAAAGTCCAAACCATAGCCGACGACGAACTCGTTGGGAATATCGAAACCAACGTCGGCCAGGTCGATCTGCACCTTCTGTGCGTCGGGCTTGCGCAGCAGCGTGACGACGGACAGCGACTTCGGGTTGCGGTTGCGCAAGTTCTTCAGCAGCCAGGACAGGGTCAGGCCAGAGTCGATGATGTCCTCGACAATCACAACGTTGCGCCCCTCGATGTCGCGGTCCAGGTCCTTCAGGATGCGCACCACACCGGAAGAGCTGGTGGAGTTGCCGTAGGAGCTCACTGCCATGAACTCGAGTTGCGTAGGAATGTCCAGCGCTCGCGCGAAGTCGGTGATGAAGAACACCGCGCCCTTCAGCACGCAGATCAGGATGAGGTCGTCTTCTTCGTCACGGAAACGATCGGCGGTCGCCTGCGCTAGCTCCTTAATACGGGCGTGCAGGGTTTCCTCGTCGATGAGGACACTTTCCAAGTCGTCGCCGTAGGGGTTTTCCGGGACATTGAAGTTCTTTTCGCTGTGCATCATCGACCTCGTCTCGTCGTGTTGTTTCGCTGTGGTTTCCGTCGGTTTTCTCCGCCGTTTATGCCTGCCTGGCATTCTAGCGCGCAGCTACTACCTGGGGACAGTCGCTAGCTGCAGATACCCGTCGCGGCGCTGCACCACTAGTCGATGCGTGCGCCGCAGGTCGGTGTTCGCCTGGGCGGTTACCTCGCCAATTGTAGGCGAGCCCTGCGGCCAGGGTACCGCCGCACCTCCCTGTCCTTTCCATGCCACGACCAGCGCGTCTATGGCGTGCAGGTGCGCGCTGGTGAGCGGTCCGGTGCGTTCGGCCAGCCATTGCTTAACGATTCTGCGCCGTAGTGCCGCTGGTTGTTGTTGTAGTTCGGCGCATTTTAATGACGCCCCCTGCTCCGCCACCCGCAGCCCCCGTGCCGCGAGTTCGTCCAGTAGCTCGGCATCTTCCCGCAGCATCCGCGCGGTGCGCGCCATGTTAGAGCCGATATGTTCCCCGAGTTGATCCTGCAGATATGGCAGCACCTGGGTGCGAATGCGGCTGCGCAGGTAAGCATCGCTGGAATTGTGCGGGTCCTCCCACCAGGAAAGCCCCGCGTTGAGGCATTCCGCTTCCGTCTCCGCCCGCGCGCAGCGCAGTAGTGGCCGACCGAGCCAGGCCGCCCCCGCAGCCACGGCGACGTGGTCGGTGTGTACACCGCGCATCCCGGCGATGGCCTCCGCCCCAGATCCGCGGGTCAGCCCAATAAGCAGCCCTTCGGCATCGTCGTCCGCAGTATGGGCGACCAACAGGGGGCGCCCGGCGGCAGCATTGCCCAGGGCGCGGTAGCGAGCTTCACGCGCCGGGCCTTCGCCCGCCCCTGCGACCTCAACCGTACGAACTTCCGCTGTGGCGCCCAACGAGCGTGCGGTGGCCGCAGCTTCCGCCGCCACCTGCACCGAGCCCGCCTGCAGCTGGTGGTCAACCACCACCGCGTGCACGGGTACTCCGCAGCGCAGCAGCCCATGGACGAGCGCCAATGAGTCCGCGCCGCCAGACAGTCCCACTACTGCCCCGGCGCGAACCTGCTCCGCCCGTGCTGCGCCGGTTCGTGCTGCGCCAGCTTCGCTGTTATCCAGTGCCTGCAGCCAGGCTCGGATCTGCGACTGCACACTCATTGGCTACTACTTTGCGGAGCGCACCGCATCGGCCAGCCGATCCAGCGCCGGGCGGGCGGCGTCCGGCGAAGAGTCGTTGGACAGGAAGGCGAAAGTGAGGGAACGCCCGGAGGAGGTCATGACGGTGCCCGCCAGAGTATTAACCCCGGACAGGGTGCCCGTCTTGGCGCGCACCCAGCCTGCGGATTGTTCCGCCCCCGAACCAGCACCGTAGCGCTCCGCCAGGGTTCCCTCCACACTGGAGACCGGCAGCATGTCCAGCAAAGGCCGCAGCTGCTCATTGGCCAGGAGGGCATCCAGTTCGTGGGCGGTCAGGCGGTTCTTGTCGCTCATACCCGAGTTGTCGAAAAGCACCGCGTCCTCGGTATCGATGCCGTGTTCCTTCAGCACGTCCAGAGTCGCCTTCGTGGCGCCCTCAAAAGTCTGTGGTGCGCCTTTCGCCTTAGCAATCTCCCGGCCAACGGCCTCGGCCAGCATGTTGTCGCTGTGCACCAGCATGTCGCGCAGGCGAACCTTCAGCGGTGCAGACTCGACCTGTGCAATAGGGCTTTGGTTGCTGAGATCTGGCGTCATTTCCGAAGAAACACCGACCTCCGCATCAGCGCCGAGCGCATCGGCTAGGGCACGCCCCACATCCTCGCCCGGGGTGTGGGAGCGGGCAGAATAGGACTCCCCAGAGTTGAGCCGGCCGGCGTCCAACATCACAGCATCGAGGTTCGCGACGTTACCGCCATCGATATCCGCGCGATCCCACGACTTGTTGAAAAGGTCTTCGGAACGAATGGAGTTGTCCACGACAATCTTGTTGACGGACTGACCCCCCAGCTCCTTCTTTACGTCCTCGGCCAGCGTGGCGATCGAGGCAGCGTCGTTAAAAAAGCCATTGCCGTCGCGGGAAAGAGTGACATCGCCATCGCTGCGCAGATACAGCGTGCCGGGGTCGGAAGGATCCTGCAGGACCTCGGTCTTCCACGTAGCGTCACCGTCTAGCGCCAGCAGCGCGGCAGCAGCAGTAACCAGCTTGGTGGCAGAAGCCGGGGTAAGCTTCCGGTTCTCATCCTTGGCCCACAGCACCTCGCCAGTCTTCGCGTCGGTGACAGAGGCAGACAGCATGCCGAGCGCCGGATCCGCAGCGGCGCGGCGCACCGCGGCCTCAACATCGGGCACGTCCCCCTCAGGCGCGTGCATCACCGCGGCGGGCTGCGCGAGCTGGTCAGCGGCCTGCACCTCGTAGCGGCCATTCATCGCCCACACCAAGGCAGCCCCCACCACGGCGGCGACCACGACCACGAAGGCCAGGATGCTCCACAGCCACACTTTCAGGGACTTCTGCTTACTCACTTGCTTCACCCTAGCCGAAAAACGGCGCTCGGTTAGAATGGTGCGCATGAGTAAAAACATCGAAGTAACCATTGAAATCCCGAAGGGCTCCCGCAACAAGTACGAGGTAGACCACGAGTCCGGCAAGGTCTACCTGGACCGCTACCTGTTCACCCCGATGGCTTACCCGGCCGACTACGGCTTCATCGACCACACCCTGGGCGAGGACGGCGACCCGTTGGACGCCCTGGTGATTCTGCCGGAGCCAGTATTCCCCGGCGTGATCGTCAAGGCTCGCCCGGTTGGCGTGTTCAAGATGACCGACGAGGCCGGCGGCGACGACAAGCTGCTGTGCGTACTGGATGACGTTCGCTTCGAGCAGTTCCAGGACATCGAGGACATCGACCAGTTCACCAAGAACGAGATCGAGCACTTCTTCGTCCACTACAAGGACCTGGAGCCGGGCAAGGAAGTTAACGGCTCCGGTTGGGGCAACAAGGCAGAGGCCGAGCGCATCCTGCAGGAAGCCATCGACCGCTACCAGGGCTAGTTAAAGGGCTCTTCAAAGGGCTCTTTGCCGTCGGGCGGCGATCTGGTGCACGATCTCAATAAGCGCCGCCCCGCCCGCGCCCACCGCCAACCCCACGATCATTAGGTGGCGGTTCCCTGGGTACAACATCAACAGTTCGCGTAGCGGCGGCACCAGGAAAATCACCACATAGCCGCCCACGCAGCAGGCCAGCAGAAGTACCTTCCACCAGTTCAGCGGCCGCGCCACAATGCCCAGCACCCACAGGCCCATAATGATCAGCGCCAGCAGCACGGCCGTGCCTGCCTGGCGCCTTTGCATCTCCGGCACATCGGCCCCGGGGTAGATGATGATCCACATCGCCACGCAGATTCCACCTATGAGCACGCCGGAAGGCAGCGCCAGGGACAGCACCCGCTTGACGAATCCTTCGCGTGGTCGCTCCGTATTGGGAGCCAGCGACAGCACAAACGCCGGAATACCGATGGTGAACCAGCCAGTGATCGTCACGTGAATCGGCTGGAATGGGAATGAGATACCCAGCACCGCAACCACCAGCGCCAACACCACCGAGTACACCGTCTTCGTCAGGAACAGGTGTGCCACGCGCTCGATGTTTCCGATTACCCGGCGCCCCTCGGCCACCACTCGCGGCAGGGCGGAGAATTTGTTCGTCAGCAACACCAGCTGCGCCACGCTGCGCGTCGCCGGCGCACCCGACCCCATGGCCACGCCGATGTCGGCTTTCTTCAGAGCTAGCACGTCGTTCACCCCGTCGCCGGTCATAGCTACCGTGCGGTGTTGTCGGTGCAGGGATTCCACCATCTGTTGTTTTTGCTCCGGACTTACCCGACCGAAGACGTTTGCGCGCTGGATCTCGGCGTCGAAAGCGTCATCGTCCAGATCCTTAAGAGTGCGGGCATCTACCGCCACGAGCTCCCGGTCGGTCGCTTTGCGTGCGACGGCCGCCACGGAATCCGGGTTGTCGCCGGAGATCACTTTGAGGTCGACATGCTGCTTGTCAAAGAATTCGAGCGTCTCGCGGGCATCGGAGCGCAGCTGCTGGCGCAACACCACGAGCACCGTCTCGGCCAGCTGAGGGGCGGAGTCCATACTGAGGCTGTCGGTGTCCGCCCAGCGTTCACCACTGTCGCCGGCGACCTTGCCGAACACGAGAATGCGCAGACCTTCGTCCCCCAACTTCTTGGCTGTATCTGCGGCGGGGTCTGCCTCGCGCAAGAGCACATCGGGCGCGCCCATGATCCACGCTGTGGCGTCCGACCTAGCGAACCCGGAGTATTTATACCTCGAGTTAAACGGGATTTCTTGGCCCTGCCACTTCTCGGGTTCGACGCCCCGCGCTCGCAGCCCGGTCACGATCGAGCGAGCGGTGTCATTGAGGTCGTCCTGAGCCTCCAACATAGAGGCGAGGTGGCGAGCCCAGAGTTCCTCCGCGTCGCTGCCATCGGACCCGACAATGGAGTCCAGCTCCATCTCGTTGGTAGTGAGGGTGCCGGTCTTGTCCGTGCAGACCGTGTTGACGCGGGCCAGCCCCTCGATCGCGACGAGCTCGTTGACCAGGGCTTTGTACTTGCCGAGGCGGATCACACCGGCGGCGAAAGCGATGGAGGTCATGAGCACCAGTCCCTCCGGCACCATCGGAACGATAGCGGCGGCCATGGAAAGGATGGATTCGCGCAGGCCAGTGTCGGAGCGAACCAGTTGAGTCCAAATCGTGAGGATGCCGGTGGGGATCAACAGCCAGGTAATGACCTTGAGAATGCTGTTGATGCCATTCATGAGCACTGAATCGGTAAGCGAAAACTCGCTGGCCTGGGAGGCAAGCCGAGCGGCATAGGCCGCCTCGCCGACCTTGTCGGCACGGAAGATCGCGGTGCCCTCGTTGACGATGGAGCCCGACAGGATCTCATCACCTTCGCCCTTGCTGATGGCATCGGCCTCGCCGGTGAGCTGCGATTCATCGACGCGTACCGAACCCGATAGGACGGTGCCGTCCACCACGATCTCGTCGCCGGAGCGGAGCTTGATGATGTCTCCGAGAACCACCTCGTGCTGCGGGATGGCCTTTTCCTCACCGTCGCGGATGACGGTGGGTTCCGATTCGCCGACGATCCTCAGCCGGTCGAGCGTTTTCTTGGCGCGCAGCTCCTGGATCACGCCCACCGCGGAGTTGGCGATGATAAGCAAGCCGAAGGCGGCGTTGATGATCGAGCCGGTGGACAGGACGATCGCGCACAGCACGCCGAGGATGGCATTGACGCGGGTGAAGATGTTGGCGCGCAAGATCTGCGCTACACTCCGACCGGTCCCCTTGCCGTGCGTGTTGACCTGGCCGAGTTTCTTGCGTTCCGCCACCTCGGCGGCCGTAAGGCCCCGCGTGGGGTCGGCATGCACCAATTCAACCTCCTTCATGGGCGACCGGCTGCTACAGCCGGATGTTTATCTATTTAACTCCACGCTATTCAACTCCCCGTCTGTGGTTGCCCCCACCTTTACCTACAATGGGGCACCATGAGTGAATTCGAAACAGTACAGCCCACCGACGTTCCTGCTGGCGCGCAGCTGATCGACATCCGCGAAGTGGATGAGTACAACCAGTGGCACGCCGAAGGCGCCGTCAACCTGCCCCTGTCCGAGCTGCAAGCTCGCTACGGCGAGCTGGATCTGAACGAAGACATCTACCTAATTTGCCTGTCCGGCGGTCGCTCTGCGCGTGCCTGCCAGTGGCTGGAGCAGAACGGTATCGACGCAATCAATGTTGCTAATGGCACTTCCGGTTGGCGCGACGCAGGCCTTCCCATCGTGGGGCAACCCCACAATTAGACAACACCCATAGTCGGCGTTATATTGGTGGCATGTCCGAATCTATGCCGCTACCCGCTGACTTGTTGTCTTCGCCCTCATTCCAGCTTGAGCGCCTACGTCGCCGCACCCGCGACTTCGTGGAGACCGCGCTCGCGGAAGAGGGCTTCAACCTGCGCGAATTCTGGGTTCTTGCCTGCCTCGTCGACGGCGACGCAGCAAGCCAGGCCACGCTAGGCGAAATCCTCGGAGTGGATCGCTCCGACATGGTGCGTCTGGTTGATTCCCTGGAAAAGCGCAGCCTCGCTAAGAGGGTCAAAGACCCCAAGGATCGCCGCCGCCAGATCATCTCGGTGACCAAGAAGGGCAACAAGGCCTACAGCAGCCTTGCTCCACTGGTCGCAGCCGCGGAAGATAAGGCGCTGGACGATTCCACCTCCAAGCAGCTAAAGCACTTGAGCAAGCTGGCCCAGGCCATCATCGCGAGCGAGGAGGCCTAGGCAAACAGTGCACATCCCTTCCCGGTACCTCCGTTCCAGCGAGGCACCGGAGCCTCGCACGCTCATCGATATTGTGCGTGCGACGGCTTCGGCATGCCCTGAAGCCCCCGCCATCGACGACGGTAAGGGGGTTATTACCTATTCCGAGCTTCTCGATGAGATCAACGAGACCGCCCAGTGGCTGCACGAGCGCGGCCTCGGGCGCGGCGACCGCATCGGCATTCGCATGCCCAGCGGTGATCGTTCGCTCTACATCGCTATTCTGTCCACCCTCGCCGTCGGTGCTGCCTATGTACCTGTGGACGCCGACGATCCAGAAGAACGCGCCTCCCTTGTCTTCGGCGAGGCCGGCGTGGCCGCAATTTACGGCGCCGATGGGCTGCGGGTAGTCGACGACAACCTGCAGGCCGACGCTGGGGCAAGCTCCGACAAGGCTTTCGGCCCCGACCTGGAGACCGACGCGTGGATCATCTTCACCTCGGGTTCCACCGGCAAGCCCAAGGGCGTGGCCGTTACCCACCGCAACGCGGCCGCTTTCGTGGACGCGGAGGCGGAAATGTTCCTGCAGGACGAGCCCCTGGCTCCGGGCGACCGCGTGCTGGCCGGCCTGTCCGTAGCCTTCGACGCTTCCTGTGAGGAAATGTGGCTGGCCTGGCGCCACGGCGCCTGTCTTGTGCCCGCCCCGCGCGCCCTGGTGCGCTCCGGCGTGGATCTAGGACCCTGGCTAGTTTCCCGCAGTGTGACCGCCGTGTCCACCGTGCCTACCCTGGCCGGACTGTGGCCGGACGAGGCCTTGGATGCTGTGCGCCTGCTGATCTTCGGCGGCGAGGCATGCCCGCCCGAGCTGGCCGCCCGTCTGGCCACCGATTCCCGCGAACTGTGGAACACCTACGGCCCGACCGAGGCCACCGTCGTGGCCTGCGGCACCACCATGGACGGGGTGCGCCCGGTTTCCATCGGTACTCCCCTGCGTGGCTGGGATCTGGCAGTCGTTAACGAAGACAACCAGCCGGTGGGCTGGGGCGAGACCGGCGAGCTGATCATCGGTGGCGTCGGCCTGGCCCGCTACCTGGATCCGGAAAAGGACGCAGAAAAGTTCGCGCCCATGCCGGAGCTCGGCTGGGAGCGCGCCTACCGCTCCGGCGACCACGTACGCCTGGAGGAAGATGGCCTGTACTTCGTCGGTCGTATCGACGACCAGGTGAAGATCGGTGGGCGTCGAATAGAACTCGGCGAGGTAGACGCGGCGCTGTCCGCCCTGCCTGGCGTGCGCAGCTCCACCGTCGTGGTGCAGACCACCGGCGGCGGCGACAAGGTGCTGGTGGGCTATGTCTCTACGGAGGGCGACGCCGACAAGTTCGACCAGCAGGAGGCGCTGCAGCGACTACGCGACTCGATGCCCGCAGCAATGGTCCCACGCCTGTGCGCGCTGGACGAGCTGCCGGTAACGACCTCCGGCAAGGTGGACAAGAAGGCTCTGCCGTGGCCGCTGCCTTCCAACGAAACCGCGGACTTTGATAACCCGACCCAGCAGTGGCTGGCGGAACTGTTCGCCGACGCGCTAGGAACGGCTGTGACCAGCCCGGATGCGGACTTCTTCAACCTCGGCGGTACCTCGCTGGGCGCGGCTACCCTGATCAGCCGCGTGCGTCAGGAAGTTCCGACCGTCAGCGTGCGCGATCTTTATGATCACTCGCGTCTGGCCGCTCTGGCCGAGCACATCGATTCCATGCGCGAAAAGACCGGCGCCAAGGACGGCGGCTCGGGCCAGGCCGCGCAGGCCAAGGACGTGAAGCCCGCGAAGCCGGTGGGCATCGGCACTCGCCTGGCACAGGCCCTGATCCAGATCCCGGCACTGACCCTCGCGGGTGCGCAGTGGGTGACCTGGATCCTGGTGTTCAACGCGATTCTGTTCCACGGTTCCTCCTGGGCGGGCGACCTGCCGTGGGTCGTTGACGTGCCGTGGGCCGTGGTCATCGCCGCGGTGATCGTCTTCGCCACTCCGCTGGGCCGCCTGCCACTGTCCGCCCTGCTGATCCGCCTGATTACAGCTGGTATCGACGAGGGCGACTATAAGCGTGGTGGCTCTGTTCACCTGCGCATTTGGGCGGCGGAGCGTATCGCGGATTCCTCCGGCGCACGCGATGTCTCGGGCGCCGCGTGGATCACCACGTATGCCCGCTGGCTGGGCGCGAAGGTCGGCAAGGGCGCGCAGATGCACACCCTGCCGCCGGTCACCGGCCTGCTGACCCTGGGCAAGCACTGTTCCATCGAGCAGGAAGTGGATCTTTCCGGCTACTGGTTGGAGGGCGACGTCCTGCACGTCGGCCGCATCGAGATCGGCAAGGACGCCTCCGTCGGCGCCCGCTCCACCCTGTTCCCGGGTGCCCGTATCGGCGCCCGCGCTCACATCGAGCCGGGGTCGGCCGTCACGGGAGCCAAGAAGGTCAAGGCCGGTTCCCAATGGGCCGGCTCCCCCGCCGTGAAGGTCGGCAAGGCCCGCAACCGCTTCCCGGAGCAGGCCGCCCCGCGCCGTACCATGTGGTTCTGGCTCTACGCGCTGAGCGCCATCGTGATGTCGTTGCTGCCCCTGGTTGCTTTGTTCGTCGCGGCTGCGTTCGTCCTGTGGCTCGTTCCTTCTGACGCCCCCCTGCTGGCACTTCCCATCGCCGCAGCCGGTGGCCTGGTGGCATTCGCCACGTACACAGCACTGACGTGGGTGTTCGTGCGCCTGCTGTCGGCAGGCCTGAAGCCGGGCGTGGTGGCCGTGCGCAGCCTCAGTGGCTGGCGTGTGTGGGCGATTGAACGCCTGATGGATAGCGCCCGCACGCAGCTGTTCCCAATGTACGCAGCCCAGCTGACCCCGCTGTGGTTCCGCAGCCTGGGCGCCAAGGTCGGCAAGGATGCGGAGATCTCGACGGCCGTGATGGTGCCGCGCTTCGCCGAGGTGCGCGAGGGCGCGTTCCTGGCGGACGACACGATGGTCGGCGGCTACGAGCTCGGCGGTGGTGGATGGATGCTCACCGGCAACACGAAGGTCGGCAAGCGCTCCTTCCTGGGCAATTCGGGTATCGCTGGCCCGGATCGCACGTTGAAGAAGAACTCTCTGGTGGCAGTGCTGTCCTCTACTCCGGAGAAGACGAAGTCGGGTAGCAACTGGCTGGGCTCCCCGCCGGAGCGGCTGCGCCGCGTGGCCGTAGAGGCCAGTGGCGAGTCCCGCACCTACAACCCGGGCTTCGGCCTGAAGGTGGCCCGTGGCTTCGTGGAGACCCTGCGTCTGCTGGCGCCGATGACCTCTGCCGTGATTGCGGCGGGCGTTGTGCTGGCTCTGCAGTGGGTGCTGCTGAACCAGGGCATCTGGCAGACCTTCGCGGTCTCCGGCCTGGTGCTGGTCGCCGCGGGCTTCGTGGCGGCAGTGGCGACGGTGCTGATGAAGTGGCTGTGT
Organism: Corynebacterium sp. LK28; assembly: GCF_014335105.1. Lineage (NCBI taxonomy): Bacteria > Bacillati > Actinomycetota > Actinomycetes > Mycobacteriales > Corynebacteriaceae > Corynebacterium > Corynebacterium sp. LK28. The sequence continues at coordinate 66,938 of NZ_PDGZ01000008.1, forward strand.
GTGCAGCGCATCAAGCCGGGCGAGCACGAGCTGTGGTCTGCCTTCGTGTGGCTGAACGAGCTGCAGGATCAGTTCGTGGAAACTGTGGCCGGCCCGTGGTTCCTGGCGCACACGATGGGCACCGGAAGCCTGAACATGTTCCTACGTGCCCTCGGTGCGAAAATCGGCCGGGGCGCCTGGTTGGATTCCTACTGGCTGCCAGAGGCAGACCTGGTCTCCATCGGCCGGGGCGCGAGCGTGGGTCCGGGCTGCGTGGTACAAACGCACCTGTTCCAGGATCGCGTGATGAGTCTGGATACCGTCACCCTGGGTGACGGTGCGACGATGGGATCGCACAGCGTGGCTCTGCCCGCCGCAGCGATCGAGAAGGCGGCGACGGTCGGCCCGGCGTCTCTAGTTATGCGCGGCGACCACGTGCCCGCCGCCACGAGGTGGCAGGGCAACCCGATCGAGATTGTGGATTAGTCGCCGATCTGATCGCGGCCGCGCTTGACGATCTTCGGGTCCGGCTCGCCGACGACCTCGTGGTCCTTGTCGGCGTACTCGAACTTCGACAGGACGTAGCGCATCGCGTTGATGCGGGCGCGCTTCTTGTCGTTGGACTTGATGGTGATCCACGGGGACTCGTTGGTGTCCGTGTAGCGGAACTGCTCTTCCTTGGCGCGGGTGTAATCATCCCACTTGTCCAGGGAAGCAAGGTCCATCGGGGAGAGCTTCCACTGGCGGACCGGGTCCACCTGGCGGATGGCGAAGCGGGTGCGCTGCTCCTTCTGAGTAACGGAGAACCAGAGCTTCGTCAGGGAGATACCGGAGCCCATGATCATGTTCTCCAGCATCGGGACCTCACGCAGGAACTCTGCGTGCTGGTCGTTGGTGCAGAAGCCCATCACGCGCTCCACGCCGGAGCGGTTGTACCAGGAGCGGTCGAAGAAGACGATCTCGCCGCCGCACGGGAAGTGCTGGACGTAGCGCTGGAAGTACCAGGAGGTCGACTCGCGCTCGGAGGGCTTCTCCAGGGCCACGGTGCGAGCACCACGGGGGTTCAGGTGCTCGTTGAAACGCTTGATGGTGCCACCCTTACCGGCAGCGTCGCGCCCCTCGAAGATGATGATGTGCTTCTGGCCAGTATCCTTGGTCCAGTTCTGGAACTTCAGCAGCTCGATCTGCAGGGCGCGCTTGGTGGTTTCGTACTCCTCGCGGCTCATCCGCTCGTCGTAGGGGTACTGGTCGCGCCAAGTATCGACGCGGTGGCCGTCGGGGGTGATCAGTACCGGATCGTCTTCATCCGAATCATCCACCAAGTAGCCCTCGGTAGCGGCCAGATCAACCATGTGGAATTCTTCTTCGGCCATGTGCCTAGGTTCTCCTTCGCCTGAAGCTTTTAGACTCTTATTAACACTATCTATTCTAGTGCGTTCGGTGTTGCCATACAGCGCTGATTGATGTTGCGATACAGCACGGCTCAACTAGGCATGAAAAAACCCCGGCCGAAGCCGGGGTTTTAACAATCGCTAGAAGCGGAACTTACTTGGAAGCACCGGTCCAAGCAACGATGGTCTTGATAACGTCCTTCAGGCCCTTGAAGATGTTGCCGAAGCCGCCCAGGAAGTCGCCCAGCTGGCCGAAGATGGTGGTAATCTGATCGATCATTGTGTTCTCCTCTTAAGAGATCGGGGGCGCCAGGTTCCCTGGGCCCAAAAATTTTCTTTGGTAGTGACGCCCCCTTTAGGCCGTCTGCGAAATACACTAGCGTATCTAAGAAAAGACACAACCCCTGAGAGGAACCTTTTGTGAACCTATCCCCCAACAGAGGGTAACGGTTTGATAAAGTTCCAGCTCAGGGGCTGTTTTTACGCCTTGTCTACCTAGGTTAAATCTAGGCAAACTAGCTATTTTTAGCTATTCCTGAGAGGCGATTAGAAGCCTCCCATGCCGCCCATCTCGTCGGCACCCGGCATTGCCGGCGCCTCCGGCTCCGGCTTATCCGCAACGACAGCCTCGGTCGTCAGGAACAGCGCGGCGATGGAGGCAGCGTTCTGCAGAGCGGAACGGGTGACCTTCACCGGATCGGAGATACCAGCGTTCAGCAGGTCCACGTACTCGCCGGTAGCGGCGTTCAGGCCCTCACCGACCGGCAGGTTGGCGACCTTGTCGACAACCACGCCGGGCTCCAAGCCAGCGTTGTGGGCGATCTGCTTCAGCGGGGCAGCCAGGGCGGCGCGAACGATTTGCACGCCGGTAGCCTCATCGCCCTCCAGACCCAGGTTGTCGTCCAGCACGTTGGCGGTCTGCAGCAGGGCTGCGCCGCCGCCGGCGACGATACCCTCTTCTGCAGCTGCCTTTGCGTTGCGCACGGCATCCTCGATGCGGTGCTTGCGCTCCTTCAGCTCCACCTCGGTAGCGGCGCCGACCTGCAGCACTGCAACGCCGCCGGACAGCTTAGCCAGGCGCTCCTGCAGCTTCTCTGCGTCGTAGTCGGAGTCAGCGTTCTCGATCTCCTGGCGGATCTGCTTGATGCGACCAGCCAGCTGCTCTGCGGAACCTGCGCCGTCAACGATGGTGGTGTCGTCCTTGGTCACAACGACCTTGCGGGCGGTGCCCAGCATCGGCAGGTCAGCGGTCTCCAGGGACAAGCCAACTTCCTCGGCGATAACCTGGCCACCGGTCAGGATCGCAATGTCCTGCAGCTGTGCCTTGCGGCGGTCGCCGAAGCCCGGAGCCTTCACGGCGACGGACTTGAAGGTGCCACGGATCTTGTTCACAACCAGGGTGGACAGAGCCTCGCCCTCGATGTCCTCGGCAACGATCAGCAGCGGCTTGCCGGACTGCATGACCTTCTCCAGCAACGGCAGCAGGTCCTTCACGTTGGAGATCTTGGAGCTGACCAGCAGGATGTACGGATCCTCCAGGACAGCCTCGCCGCGCTCCACGTCGGTGGCGAAGTAGCCGGAGATGTAGCCCTTGTCGAAGCGCATACCCTCGGTGACCTCGAGGTTCACACCGAAAGCGTTGGACTCCTCGACGGTAATTACGCCGTCCTTGTTCAGCTGGCCGTCGCCGACCTTGTACATAGCCTCGGCGATCAGCTGGCCGATCTTCTCGTCAGCAGCGGAGATACCTGCGGTAGCGGCGATCTGCTCCTGAGTCTCGATCTCCTTGGCGTGGCCCAGCAGCTCTGCCGTGACCTTCTCCACGCCAGCCTGGATGCCGCGCTTGATGCCCATCGGGTTGGAGCCAGCGGCAACGTTGCGCAGACCCTCGCGCACCAGGGCCTGTGCCAGGACGGTGGCGGTGGTAGTGCCGTCGCCAGCGACGTCGTCGGTCTTCTTGGCAACTTCCTTGACCAGCTCAGCACCGATCTTCTCGTAGGGGTCTTCCAGCTCGATTTCGCGAGCGATCGTCACACCGTCGTTGGTGATCGTCGGGGCGCCCCACTTGCGCTCCAGGACAACGTTGCGTCCCTTCGGGCCGAGGGTTACCTTGACCGCGTCTGCCAGGGTGTTCAGACCCTTTTCCAGTCCGCGGCGTGCTTCTTCGTCGAATGCAATCATCTTAGCCATGAGGCTTTTCGATCCTCCGTTAGAGTTGGCGACACATACGGTTCAGATCAAGCGCCCGCGACGGCACGGGTGAACGAATGTCGCGACATTCACCCTCACTTCATCTGACGGTTATTTTCTGGCACTCCCTTAGTTCAAGTGCTAATCCCGTTTTTAGCACTCTCCCCCATCGTCTGCAAGATGCTTGCGCATTCTTTGCGTTACCCACAGCCGTAGCACTACTCGCGGCGCCGCCACCTACAAGGCCCTGTCCGGTGCGGTCGCTACAGTAGTTATCTATGAACAATTCCAACACCTCTCAGCTAGACCTCGCCCGTGCCGCCATCGCGGAGCAAATGCCACAACTCAAGGAGGACCTCACCGCCCTCGTCTCCTTCGAGTCGGTCCACTCCACCCCGGGCCTCGAGGAAGCCAATGCCGCCGCTGCACAGTGGGTCATCGACGCATTCACCAGCGTGGGCATCCCCGTCACCGGTCATGTCACCACCGACGGCTCCACCTCCGTCATCGGCCTGCGCGAACCCGCCGAGAGCTACCCCACCATCCTTCTGTACTCCCACTTCGACGTGCAGCCCGCCGGCGACGTCAACGAGTGGACCTCCGACCCGTGGACCCTTACCGAACGCGACGGCCGCTGGTACGGCCGTGGTACCGCCGACTGCAAGGGCCACGTCGCCATGCACGTTGCGGTGCTGCGTGCTCTTTCTATTCTTTCGGACGCCCACTTCCCAGCCGCCAAAAACCTCGGCATCCGAATCGTCGTCGAGGGCTCGGAGGAGCGCGGAGGCTACGGCCTGGAGGATCTTCTAGCCGAGAAGCCGGAACTCTTCGCCGCCGACACCTTCCTCATTGCCGATTCCGGCAATGACGCTCTGGGCGAGCCAAGCCTTTGCACCGCACTGCGCGGTTCCGCGCCGGTCACGGTGCGCACCCGCACGCTGGCGCAGCCGATGCACTCCGGCCAGTTCGGCGGCTCGGCTCCGGATGCCCTCGTCGAGCTAGTACAGCTGCTGTCCACCCTCCACGACAAGGACGGCTTGGTGGCCGTTCCGGGATTGGAGCCAAAGGAGCGCTGGGGTGGCGTCGGCCCCACAGAAGAAGCATTCCGCGACAACGCCGGGGTGACCGACGGCGTGGAGCTGTACGGCACCGGCAAGTGGCAGCCGAACGACCTGACGGTAATGAATCCGTCGATCACGATCACTGGCCTGGATGCGCTGTCGGTGGCGGACTCGGTGAACTCCGTTCCGGCGAACGCGGCGGCCGTCGTGAGCCTGCGCGTTCCGCCGGGACGCGACCCGCAGGAGTGCCAGGATCTGTTGGTTAAGCACCTGGAAAGCCAGAAGACCAACGCGCTGGTGGAGATCGAGCGCGGATCGCTGGCCGAAGCATTCCAGGCGGATACGTCCGGCCCGGCTTTGCAGCTGCTCGGCGAGGCGCTGGGCGAAGTGTACGGCAAGGAGACGATGGAGGTCGCCTCCGGCGGGTCGATCCCGCTAACGAACAAGTTGCTGTCCGCGTATCCGGAGGCAGAGCTCGCGCTGTATGGCATCGAGGAGCCGAAGTGCGCCATCCACTCGGCGGACGAGTCGGTGGATCCGGGCGAGATCGAGGCCATCGCCACGGCGGAGCTACTGTTCCTGCTGCGCACCGCGGCCGCCCACAGCTAGCACTTGACTCTCGGTAAGTGCGCGTGCACTGCCGAGGCGTTGCCCTAGCATTGCCCAGACGCTACCCAGACGTTGCCGAACTATTGCCTAGAACCGGCCCCTACCACCGGAAATCTCACAGAATGAGAACTAGGCAACAGTTTGAATCTCAGAGTGAGACGGATTACATTATTTAAGTAGCAGTACTTAACCAACTGCACCTTTTTAGCCAACCGCACTTTGTAAGATTCTGTTCCAGAAATTCGAGCCACTCCCATGAACGTCTCTACTTCGAACACCACGACCTTGATCCGCTTCGCAAGCTCGGACCAGGACATGGAGCTAGACGCGCCGGTGTACACCCCGCTACCCAGCGCGCGACGTTCGACTGCAAAGACGTTCAGCGAGCCGGTACGCACTCGCATCGAAAAGCGCCGCAAGCGCACCCGCACCTTCGCGGAGGATCCTTTTCGCGCCCGCTTCGGGCAGCGCCTGCCGGTCGGCATGCGCCAGGAGGCGCGTGGCATGGAGTGGAAGAAGTTCATCCGCACCTACGCTCCCGCCGCGATCCGCGTGGATTACCTGAAGGCCACCCGCCGCTCGCTGGGTCGCCACGACTTCGGCATGCAGGTCAGTGGCCTGCGCGCCGATGGGCAGGCCACCCGCGTGGAGATCACCGCGATGGGCGCATCCTCTGCGATGTCGGAGGTTCTGGCTGACCACGGCTTCCCCGTGGAAGTTGCGGAGTTCCACCAGTACGACATCTTCGAGGCCACAGTGACCTTCATTTACGCGGTGCACAAGTCTAAGCGCGTGTGGGCCGTCGGCTTCGGCGCGGATCGCGATACCTCGATCGCCAACGCGCTGTGCAACGCAGCCTCCCGCCTGCACCTCTAAGCTTCGCCACGTCATGGTGGCTAGGCCGCGTAAAAGCAGCTAGGCCGCGTAGCTACAGTGACTTCCGCAGCCGGTCGACCGTCAGGTCGACCGCAGCGATCCACGCCTCCGGCTGAGTGAAGCCACCCTCTACCCCATCGTCACCGCGGGTACGCGTACCCGGTTCCGGCGCCGCGCCGTGTTCCCGGGCAGCGGCGCGCTGCAGCGCGTAGTCCCCACCGCGGGCGATCAGCTTGCGCACATCCTGCAGCTCGGCGGCGCAGCCCAGCTCCTCCGACAGCGGGGCGAGCCTATCCACCCACTCATCCAGCTCGTCAGTGACCAGCGCCTCGCTGGTCTCCCTATCCGTGATGATCAGCGCGTCCAGGCCGTAGCGTGCCGCGCGCCATTTGTTCTCCGCAACATGCCAGGGCTGCAGGCTCGGCAACTTGTGGCCGGCATCCAGGCGGCGCTCGAAGTACACCACCAGGCAGTGAGTGTAGGCGGCGATGGCTGCGAGCTCCCACAGCTCCATCGTGGCGTCAGCAAAACGGGTCTCCACCGTGCCGTACTTGGTGGGACGCACGTCGAAGTGCATCGAGCCGGTGTGGTTGATCACCCCGGAACGATCCTGGTCCCGGTTGAATTCCTCCCACTGCTCCCAGTCCTCGAAGTGGTAGGGCATGCCCGCGGTCGGCAACTGCTGGTACAGCAGGGTGCGGTTGGAGGAATAGCCGGTATCCAGCCCCTCCCATGCGGGCGAGCTGGCGGACATGGCCAAAATGTGCGGGTAGTGCGTCATCAACGCGTTGATTATCGGCCACACCTTTTCCTTGGAGCCCACACCCACGTGCACGTGGATTCCCCAGATCAGCATCTGGCGGCCCCAGTACTGGGTGCGCTCGATGATCTCCTGGTAGCTGCCCTTTTCGCTAAGCTTCTGGTCCCCCCAGTGTGCGAATGGGTGCGTGCCCGCGGAGAACAGGTTCACGCCGATGTCGTCCGCGCATTCCAGCAGCTGCTTGGCCTGGCCGCGCAGCTCCTCCACAGCCTCCGGGATCGTGCCGTGCACACTGGAGACCATCTCCACGGTATTCGCTAGAAACTCGCGGACGACCTTGTGACCGGGGTGTACCTCGTCCATCCGCTCCAGCAGTTCCGCAGCACGCGGAACCAGGTCGCGGGTTTCGGGGTCAACGAGGGCGACTTCCCACTCAATACCAACAGAAGGCGCGGAACCCGGGAAGTCCATTGTGGCCCCTTAAAGATATGTAGACAGAAGTTTAAAGAACTCTTTTACTTTAGCGGGGCATGTCATTTGTTGTCACAACAACGACACCCGCAGGGCGCTCCCCCTCCAGCATGGTTACACCAGCGAGGGTGCGATCGGTCACCTCATCCCGTTCGCGCGAGGAGATGCCGAGGTCCTTGGCAAGCTGCTCGGCCAGCTGACGTTCGGCGTCATTACCCTTCGAGTAGAGCACCACAGACGTCGGGAACACACCCGATTCGTCCGGGAGGTTGCCCACACCGGTCTTGCTCCACTGCTGATCACGCATCTTGTTAGCTACGTCGCCGGCGAGCCCTGCGATGGGACTGTTGTTGAGGACGGCCACATAGGTGTTTTCTTTATTAACGCCACCCTCCGCCGGATTAGCTTCGCCTTCCTGGCGCCCATCGGCGGAAGCATTCTCCCGGCCAGCCTGCTCGCCTTCCGGCTTCGGCTTGTCGGACTCGGGACCACCGGGGGTGCGCGAACCCTGCTCGTTCGAGGGAGCCTTACCAGGCTGGTTCTGCGCCTGGCTGGTCTGCTGGCTCTGGCTGGCCCGGTTGGATTCGTCGGAATCCTTCCCCGTCAGGGAGTAGGCAGCCCAGCCGATCAGCAGGACGGCCACAGCGATCAGAATCATGGCGAGCCCGCGGAGGGGCAAGCCGAGGTTCTCGCTATCCTCTGCGTCGTCGAGTGCATGGCGTGGTCGGTTCGAATCAGTCACGCCTCAGATTTTAACTTTCGCAACATTGGTAACAAGCCTGACACGCGCGGTCGCTCACTCTTCGTCGCGGCGGCGCAGCAACATCCGCACCAACACGGGATCGAAATCCAGCGCCTCGGGGCGCTCGATCAAACGGTTGAGCTGTTGGAAATAGCGCACCGGATCCACCCCGAACTCGCCACGGATGTGCTCGTTCTTTGCGCTGGTATCCAGCCACCAGTGGCGCTCAAACTCCAAAATGGCGATCTCTCGGTCTGACAACATGGCAATAGATTCTAGACTGTGAGTCATGACCATCATGCCTATCGTCATCTGTGGCGACCCCGTCCTCCACAACCCCACCACCAAGGTGGACCCGAGCGAGATCCCAGACCTCGCCACCCTGATCGAGGACATGTACGAAACTCTGTCCGCGGCCAATGGTGTGGGATTGGCGGCCAACCAGGTTGGCGTCAATAAAAGATTCTTCATCTACGACTGCCCCGACACAGAGCTGGGCACAATGCGCCGCGGCTGCGTGATCAACCCGGTACTGGAAACCAGCGAGATCCCCGAATCCATGCCCGACGAGGAAGAGGACGAGGAAGGCTGCCTGTCCGTACCCGGCTACTCCTTCCCCACCGGCCGCGCCGACTGGGCGCGAGTGACCGGCCTGGACGAAAACGGTGAGGAAGTCACCGTCGAGGGCACCGGCTTCTTCGCCCGCTGCCTTCAGCACGAGGTCGGCCACCTGGACGGTTACCTCTACACCGACACCCTGATCGGCCGCTGGAAGCGCAAGTCCAAGAAGGCCATTAAGGCCGAGGGCTGGGATCACGCGGGCAACACCTGGCTGCCCGGCGTGGACGAGGATCCTTTCGGGCATGAATAAGGACACGACCTTCTCCGCCGCTCACGCCGGTGCGCGGCGGGTGGAAGGCTTCGGGTTCCCGATCAGCCGCCTCACCGACCCCGTCAGCATCCGCCCGGGCGTGCGCGTGGTGGTGCGCTACCGCGTCACTGAAGACGCAGGCACGGTCACCGACGCGATCGGCGTGCTCCGCAGCGTGAACCCTTTGCAGGTCGACGACCGGATCATCCCGGACGGCGACGTGGTGGTGCTGAAGACCCTGAGCGCGAAACCCGTGCGCAACAGCGATATACGCGCGCTGGAGAGCGCCAAAGCCGCAGCCTTCCCCGGCATCGATAACCAGATGATCGGCGGCTGGCTGGCGCGCGCGGGCGATGGCATCACCGAGCGCAGCAACTCCGCAGTACCCATCGGTCCGAGCGCCGGGCTGCAAGAGGTTCCGCTCGCGGAATTGCAGAAGTTCTACCGCTCCCGCGACCTGCCGTGCCAGCTGATGATCCCCGACCGGATCGGCCGCCCCGCCGAGCACCTGCCGGGTGAACGCGGGCCGGAGATCGTAGTGATGAGCAAAGACCTGGGCAGGCAGCCAGAAAGCCAGCTGACCCCGCCACTTGCCGACGCACAGGTCGCGCTCACAGTCGACGACAGTCCGACTGCCGACTGGTTCTCCATGTACGAGTTCCGCGGCCAACCCCTGCCCAAGAAGGCCCTGGATCTGCTGAGCCAACGCATCGACGGCCAGCTAGGCTTCGCGCGCCTGACCATCGACGGGCAACTCGCAGCCATCACCCGCGCCACCATCACCGACGGCTGGCTGGGCTACTCCGCCGTGGCCGTCGCCCCGGAATACCGCCGCCAGGGACTGGGCACCCTACTGTGCCAGCACATCCTGGACTGGGGCAAGGACAACGGCGCCGACCGCGCCTACCTGGACGTTATCGATTCCAACACCGCCGGAAAGGCGCTGTACCACAAGCTGGGCTTCAGCGAACACCACCGTAGTCGCAGTCTGCGCACGCGCTAGAATGCTTAACCATGCGCATCACCACGTGGAACATCAACTCCGTACGCACCCGCGAGGAGCGGGTGCGCGAGTTCCTGCAGCGCAGCGACGTCGACGTACTGTGCCTGCAGGAAACCAAGTGCACCGACAAGCAGTTCCCCGATTTCTCGGACACTGGCTACCAGCAAGCCCACTTCGGCCTGCACAGCTTCAACGGCGTGGCCATCCTGTCGCGAGTGGGGCTGGAGGACGTGCAGACCGACTTCGGCCAGCCCGGCTTCGACAAGGATCTGGACGCAGACCAAGCCCTGGAGGCACGCGCGATTGGCGCGACCTGCGGCGGCGTGGAGATCTGGAGCCTGTACGTTCCTAACGGCCGCGAGATCGCGGATCCGCATTACTCCTACAAGCTGCGGTGGCTCGACGCCCTCGCGGCGTATGCGGCGGGCTCGGGCGTGGGGGCGTCCGAAAGAAAGAGCAGCCAGAAGCTGTGCCTGGTCGGCGACTACAACATCGCCCCGCGCGACAAGGACGTATGGGACCGCAGCTTCTTCGACGGTCGGACGCATGTGACCCCCAACGAGCGCGCCCGGCTGCGCGCCCTGGAGGATGCGGGGATGACGGCCGCGACGGACCTGATCGCCGACGAATACACCTACTGGGACTACCAGGCCATGCGCTTCCAAAAGGGCGAGGGAATGCGCATTGACCTGCAGTATTGCCGCGGGATTACCCCGACTTCCGCGCGCGTGGACCGCGATGAGCGCAAAGGCAAGGGTGCCTCCGACCACGCTCCGGTGATCGTGGACTACAGCGTCGACGGCAACGCTGACGGCAAAGCCAACGGCGGAGTCTAGGCCATGCCGTTTCCCGATCTGTTTGGAATCTTCAGCGAGTTCACCGACGACCTGCAGTGGTGGCAGGTCACGCTGGTCGTTCTGGACTACACGCTCAAGGTCTTTGCCCTGGGCTGGGTTCCTAAGGAACGACGCCCCACGTCCGCCATGGCCTGGCTGCTCGCCATCTTCCTCATTCCCTTCCTGGGCATATTCCTATTCCTGCTGATGGGCTCGCCAGCGATCAACCGGCGCCGCCACCGCATCCAGAACCAGGCCAACGAGCTGATCCGCACCATGAGCTCCGACGAGCCCGACGTGCCAGAGGGCAGCGAACTGAGCGATGAACTGCGCTCCCTGGTGCGCCTCAACCGCGAGCTCACTGCGCTGCCAGCGGTGGATGGGACAATGCAGGCGCTGCACTCGGACTACAAGGAATCCATCGCCGCCATGACCCGCGCGATCGACTCGGCCGAAGACTACGTAAACGTCGAAATCTACATCATGGCCTGGGACGATACGACCGAGCCCTTCTTCGAGGCGCTGGGACGCGCCGCACAGCGCGGCGTGACGGTGCGCGTGCTGTGGGATCACATCGGCGCGCACAAGTACAAGGGCAACAAGAAGCTGGGCAAGAGGTTGAAGGCCATGGGCGTGGACTGGCAGGTCATGCTGCCGCTGCAACCTTTCAAGTGGCGCTTCCGCCGCCCCGACCTGCGCAACCACCGCAAGCTAGTGGTCGTGGACGGGCGGGTGGCTTTCATCGGCTCGCAAAACATGATCGAGGCCCCGTACCAGAAGCCGAAGAACCACAAGATCGGCCGCGAATGGGTGGACGTGATGGCGGAGCTCACCGGGCCGATCGTCAGCACCATCAACTCGGTGTTCGCCGTGGACTGGTACACCGAAACCAACGAGGAACTGGACCTGATCAACCCCACGGATGCCAAGGAGTGGCTGCATACGCACGACCAGGACACGGGCGCGGACATCATGCAGATCGTGCCCTCCGGGCCGGGATTCACCACAGAGCCGAACCTGCGGCTGTTCACCTCTATCGCACACCACGCCAAGCACACGCTCAAGCTGATCAGCCCGTACTTCATCCCCGACGAGTCCCTCATGGAGGCCGTGACGACCGCCTGCTACCGCGGCGTGCGGGTGGAGCTCTACGTCTCCGAGAAGTCGGATCAGCCGATGGTGGGGCACGCGCAGGCCTCCTACTACTCGGAGCTACTGAAGGCCGGGGTGCACATGTACCTGTACCCCTACCCAAAGGTGCTGCACTCCAAGTTCGCCATCGCCGATGGCGAGGTGGCAGTGATGGGTAGCTCTAACATGGACATGCGCAGCTTCGGCCTGAACTACGAGATTTCACTGATGGTCGGCAAGGGCGAGCTTTTGAACGCACTACGTGCGCTGACGGACGACTACAAGGAGCGTTCGGCGCTGCTCACCGAAGAGCAGTGGAGCACCCGGCCGCTGTACAAGCAGTACGTGGATAACGTCGCGCGGCTCACCAGCGCGCTGCAGTAGCGTTCGGCGTTCCCTTTATTGGCAAATCAGGCAATAGTGGGATCAGCGTCATATAGGGTGTTTCACAAGTTATTAATGAACGAACGCTAAAACGCCAAAAGAAAGTTTCGCCGATGACCCCGTCACCCCAGAAGCCGCCACAAACGCCTTCCCAGCCACAGGTACGCGGGCGCAAGGCACCCGAGATACTGCCGGAGATCGACGTCGCCGAGATCGCCACCGCAGTGTATGACTTTCTTTCTGCCACGCGCCGGTTGATGGAGCGCCCGAACCAGTCACTGGAGATCTCCCAGTCGGAGATCGAGGTGCTGCAGTTCATTTCCCAGCATCCGGGCTGCGGCGTTTCCGACGTTGCCCGACTGCGCTTCCTCCGCGCCTCGAACGTATCGGCCACTGTCCGGCGCCTCATCAACTCCGGTCTGGTACGCCGCCAGGCCAACCCGGAGGACAAGCGCGCCCAGGATCTTTACCTCACCGACGAGGGCGTGGACATGATGAACTCCATCACCGACGAGTGGGCGCTGATCATCACTAAGGCCACCGACCGCATGGACGCGCGCGACATCGCAAAGCTGCGCCGTGGCGTGCCCGCGCTGCGCAATCTTTCCCTGGCCGCGGAATCTCTCGTCGACGATCTACAGCGCAAGCCAGACTAATCAGCGCAAGCCGGCTTAGCCCGACATGTGAAAGCCCCACCTGGCGCGTGATAGCCGGTGGGGCGAAGGGGCGTCCTAAATAGAACGCCTTTAAGCGTCGCGCTTCTTTAGCGTGATCAGTCCAGCCACGAAGAGCACCACACACCACGCGGCGAAGTATAGGATCGAGCCGGTCTGACCCCACGGCGCATCCTCCAGGTCGTGCATGCCGGTGAACGCGTCGGCGTTCGTGAAAGGCATGTACGGCGGCAGCCAGTCGCGGACCTTCGGCACCAGTTGCACCAGCGTGCCCTCGATAACCAGGTTCCACAGCAGCAGGGCGGCAATGCCACCTGCGGTGTTGCGCACCAGGTAGCCCACGCCGATGGCGGCGGCGATGGTCAGCAGCAGGAAGACCTCGGTGCGCCAGATCTGCTCCCATAGGCCGTCGGCGCCGAGGCCGGCCTTGCTCAGCAGCTCCTCGTCCTCCAGCTTCCAACCGAGCGACCAGCGCGCCAGGATCGTGCCGACGATGTTGGAAATAAACGCCAGGATCGAGGCAATCAGCCCATAGACCAGGAACTTCGCGATCGGCACCTGCCAGCGCGTCGGGGTGGCCAGCAGGGTGGTCTTGCTGGTGTTCGCACCGTATTCGGTGGTCACCATCATGACGGACTGGATCATCACGATCATCATGCCGAAGGTCAGGAAGCCGTTGAGGCCCATGCCAGCGTTAATGGAGCTGGCGACGGACATGTACAGCTCCGGGTCCTTCTGCGTCTCGGCGCTACTCAGCAGCGAGCCGGTCATGCCGCCGTTCAGCAGCGCGAAGCCTAGCGAGAAGAACAGGATCAGCCCGGAGGTCCACCACAGGGCCTTGGTGCTGCGGATCTTTATCAGTTCCGACTGGATCAGGTTCACCATTACTTGTCCCCTTCTTTCTGCAGGCGCACGGCGTTGCCGGTTGCCTCGTCGGCCTTGCTGCTCTCTTCGGCCTTGTTGGTTTCGTCGGCCTTGCTGCTTTCCTCGGCCTTTTCTTGGTGACGCCCCGCCGTGGATTCCGCCTCTGGAGCTTGAGCTGCCTCTGGGGCTTGAGCCGCCTCGACGTTCGCGTGGTACTCCACGTGCTCTTGCGTCATACGCAGGTATGCGTCCTCCAGACTCGGGCGCTTCTCAGATAGCTCACGCAGGCGCAGCCCATAGCTGTAGGCCAGGGCGCCCACCCAGTCGCTTTCCTGCTGCGGAATGGTGAGTGTCGTGCGACCGTCCAGGTCCTTGCCCTCTTCGAAGCGCACCTGCTCCTCCATCAGGGCTGCCTTCATCTCATCAACGTGGTCAGTTCGGACGACGGTGGCTACCTCGGAGGTCGACTTGATGAACTCGTGGGTGCTCTGGTTGGCCACCAGCCGACCCTTGCCGATGACAATCAGGTGGTCGGCGGTCTGCGCCATCTCGCTGAGCAGGTGCGAACTGATCAGCACAGTGCGACCCTCACGGGCCAGCGCCCGGACGAAGTCGCGAACCCAGCGGATGCCCTCCGGGTCCAGGCCGTTGACCGGCTCGTCGAGGATCAGGACCTCCGGGTCGCCCAGCAGGGCGCACGCCAGGCCGAGGCGCTGCCCCATGCCCAGAGAGAACTTTCCAGCCTTGCGACCGGCAACGTCGCTGAGGCCCACGATGCCCAAGACCTCATCCACGCGTTTCTTGGAGATGCCGTTCGCCGCGGCGACCCAGCGCAGGTGCGAAGCCGCGCTGCGGTTGGGGTGCACCCACTTCGCGTCCAGCAGGGTGCCCACCTTGGACAGCGGATGCTTGTATTCGGCGTATGCCTTGCCGTCGATTCGGGCAGTGCCCTTCGTCGGCTCATCCAAACCGACGATCATTCGCATCGTCGTAGACTTGCCGGCACCGTTGGGTCCTAAGAACCCGGTAACTATTCCGGGGGTGACCTCAAAGTTCAAATCATCGACTACCGTAGTGCCTTTATAGGCTTTGGTAAGGGAACTGACCGTAATCATGCGTTCCAGTGTGCCACACTAAGTCGACTTTGTAGACGCGAAATTACTTAGGGTGTATATACTTTGTGCTTATGCCCCCAGTGACTGCGTTCGAGGCAGACCGGTGGATGGACAGCGACGAGCACCCCACCGGTCGTGGGCGGTCGTTTAGGGGACTGATGAATCCGGCGCTAGAAGCGCCGCGCAGGTTCCTGAGATTTGCCAGGACATCCCCTGGTCTTCTCAGCATCATCTCCACCATTCTGGTCTTGGCTATCCTCGCCGCCGGCGGAGCGATGGTCTATAGCTCAGAAAATCGCCAGTCGCAGCTAAATACCCTCGTCACCCGTACCGAACCCCTGTCGGACGCAGCACAGGAGCTTTTTAACTCACTGTCCGTGGCGGATTCCGTGGCCACCACCAGCTTCCTGCGCAAGTCCACCAGCGATACGGCCACGAAGGATTACGACGCGGCCATGACCAGCGCCTCGTCAGCTATCATCCGCGCCACCAGTGGCATCGATGACATTGAGTCGCGCGAGATGGCACTGGTGCTGCAGATTCAGAACTCTCTGCCGGATTACCTCCAGCTGATGTCCAAAGCGCAGACGCACGACCGCCTGCGCAACCCCGTCGGCGCTTCCTATCTGACCCAGGCTTCCACCCTGATGCAGAACACGATGCTGCCCGCTGCCCGGGAGCTGTATTCCAGGACCTCGGAGGAAGTCTCCGCCCAGCAGGCGAAGCTATCTGCTCCCCTCTGGTTCCCCCTCTCCGGAATTGTGGCGGCGATCATCATGCTGGTCATCGCGCAATTCTGGCTCGCAGCATTGACCAACAGGCGGCTCAACATCGGATATGTAGCGGCCACCGGACTTATGTTGTTTGCACTCGTGTGGGCGTCCACAAGCGCAGCCCTGACGTGGCACGCGGGTAACCAAAACGTGCAAGGCACCGTGCGACCGCTGGAGCAGCTCACCGCAGTGCGCATCTCGGTGCAACAATCGCGCACACAGGAAGCGTTGGGGCTAATTCAGCGCGACTACGGCAAGGATCGCCAGCAGAAGTTCTCTGATTCCATGGCCGACATCGATTCGAAGCTGGAGGCACTACGCAAGCAAGTGAGCCACCCAGAGCGCATCGATACGGCGCGCGAAGCCCTGCGCTCGTGGGACGAATCGCACGCGCGCATGGTTTCTGAACTGCAGAACGGCCGCTACACCGAAGCGCTGGCGGCCGCGCTGGATACGAAGGTGAAGAAAGACCCGAATGGCAAGGGCATCCAGGACGGCCGCGGGCCGGGTGACCCCGGCGAGGACACGTCGGACTACAGGATCGTGGACGATGAAATGCAGGAACTCATCAGCAGCATCCGCGCCGAGCTGCGCGATATTCTGGTCGAAAGCCGCAGCGCCGCTGGCCGCGTGACGAACTTGGTTCTGGCGCTGACGGTCCTGTCGGCCCTGTGTGTCATCGGCGGCACGCGACCCCGACTGCAGGAGTTCCTCTAATGGCACAGCAGCACTCACGCACTTTACGTTCACGCAATCCACACAGTCCGCGGATTCAGCGCTGGTGGCCCGCAGCGTTTAAGCCGATCGCGGCAACCCTTTCTGCCGCCGCGCTTGCCGCAACCACGGCCTGCGCCATGGATAGCCCCACCCTGCCCGAATGGCCGAACGCTAAGCACAACGCCAGCGAAGACCTGCCCTACGGAGCGTCCTACGCCGATTCTGCCGATGTACCGGGCGATGCGGACGCCGCAGCGGATATGAACCCAGCCATCGACAACACAGGCAGTGAAGAACCCTATGGCTCTATCAAGCCGGATACCCGCAAGCCGAAGGAACGCGTGCCGGAGATTTTCCGCCGGGGTCGTCTGATCGTGGGCGTAGCCCAATCGCTGAACCGGCTGGGATTCCGCGACCCCGTCACGGGTGACGTCGCGGGCTTCGAGGTGGACTTGGCGCGGGAGATCGCCAGGGATATCTTCGGCGACCCCAACAGGATCGAGTTCCGCTACGTGGAGAGCCGCGAGCGCGCGGAAGCGCTACGGAGCGGGGACGTAGATATCGTCGTGCGGACGATGTCCCCCACCCGCTCGCGCCAGTCGAAGGTCGAGTTTTCCATTCCTTACCTGCAGGTTCATTCGCGCCTGCTGGTGCTGAGCGATTCCAAGATCGAAAGCTTCGACCAGCTGCACGACAAGACTGTGTGCGTGACGCGCGACTCGACCTCCGCCGTGCGGATCAAGCAATACGACGTGGGGAGGCTGCTGCTGGCCCAGGCATGGACTGATTGCCTCATGGCCATGCAGCGCTTCCAGACCGACGCTATCTATACGGATGACGCCATCCTCACCGGCCTGAAGGCCCAGGATCCCTACACCGCTCTGGTGGCCGAAACCTCGAATACGAACCACTACGCGGTGGCCATCGCACCCCCGGGATTCCCTCGAAAGACAACAGGCCTGGTGATGCAGGTGAACTCCACGCTCGAGAGGATTCGGCGCGACGGAACGTGGCAAGACCTGTATGACACGTGGCTGGCGGACTACCTGGGGCCGGCGTCACCACTACCGTTAAAGTACCGCGACGAAGAAGCATCGAAGGAACTCAACAAGTTAAGGCGAAAGGCGGTGGAGGAACAATGACGCAGCACGATGTCGAGCAGCCGCGCGGGGGCGTGAGCGATAGTGCAGAGGGCGAGGGCGTTAGCGAGCCCGAAGTGCACACCGAGGCGGTACCCTTCGACCCCTTCGCCGACGAGGACACCGACGAGAGCACCGAGGCTGTAATCTTCGCCCCCTTCGCCGACGACGATGCCGACGAAGACACCGATGAGACCGTACGCAACACCGCCCCCGTGGGCGCGGGATCCCCGGCCAGCGCCGTGGACTCGGGCGAACGCTCCCGGATTGAGGCGCTATCGACATTCCGCAAGAGGCGTGGCACGCACCGCTCCGGCGCGTCCGTGGCCGACGGCATGGTGCAGCTGCCTTTCATCGCCCCGACGGACCCCGAAGACGCGGTGATCGACCCCACCGCGGCAATTGAAAAGGGCACTGCCCCGCCGACGTTGAAGGCGGGCGACATCATCGCAGGCCAATACGAGATTCTGGGCCCCATCGCACACGGCGGCCTGGGGTGGGTGTACATCGCGGTCGACCACAACGTCGCCGACCGCTACGTGGTGCTCAAAGGCATGATGGCCACGAAGAACGAACAGGAACGCGCCGTCGCCGAATCAGAGCGGGCATTCCTGGCGGACATTACGCACCCCGGCATCGTGAAGATCTTCAACTTCATCGACGATCCGCGCTCGCCCGGTGGGTTCATCGTGATGGAGTACGTCGGCGGCCCGTCGCTGCGCGCCCAGCGGCGCAAGCTGGCTTCCGGGCTGCTGGAGCCGGACGTGGCGATCGGCTACATCCTAGAGATCCTGCCTGCACTGGACTACCTGCACTCCCGTGGAGTGGTGTACAACGACCTAAAGCCAGACAACATCCTGATCACCGAAGACCAGGTGAAGTTGATCGACCTGGGCGCGGTGACGGGCATCGGCGCGTTCGGGCACATCTTCGGCACGAAGGGCTTCCAGGCCCCCGAGATCGCGAAGACCGGGCCGACCGTCGCCAGCGATATCTACACCGTCGGTCGCACACTGGCCGCGCTGATTGTGAATTTGCCGGTGGTCGACGGCGTGTATTCGTCGCAGCTGCCTTCCCCGGACGAAGTGCCGCTGTTCCGCGAATACCTTTCCCTGTACCGGCTGCTGTTGCGCGCGACAGATGAGAACCCGGACGCGCGCTTTGGCTCCGCCACTGCGATGGCAAACCAGCTGATCGGTGTGCTGCGGGAGATCCTGGCCATCCGCGACGGCCGCCACTACCCGCACCTGAACACTCGCTTCACCGCGCAGCGCAGTACCTTCGGCACGAAGCACATTGTGTTCCGCACGGACCAGCTGGTCGACGGTGTGGTGAGGTCCGCAGAGGTTTCCGTCCCCGAGGTCGTCAGCGCGTTGCCGACCCCGCTGGCCGATTCGAAGGATCCGGGCTATGGGCTGCTGTCCGCCACCAGCTTTACCGAGGCCGGCGACCTGCTGGATACCCTGCGCGCAGCCTATGCCCAGCCGGAGTTGAAGCATTCCGTGGAGATTCCTCTGACGATGGTGCGTGCGCTGCTGGACGTGGGGCGTACCCGCGAGGCGCAGGATCTGCTGGCCGAGCTGAAGCCGCGGCTGGAGAACGACTGGCGTTTCCAGTGGCACTCTGGGGTCGCTGCGCTGCTGACGGGGAAGTTTGCGGAGGCGCAGAAGTTCTTCAACCGGGTTCTGTACATTCTGCCCGGCGAGCCTGCGCCGAAGCTGGCCTTGGCTGCGACGGATGAGCTGTTGTTGCAGCAGCAGGGCGTGAACTCCACGAAGCTGCTGAGCGAACACATCGCCCGCGCGGCCTCTTCCCTGGCTTATGCGCAGCGGGTGCCGGTGAAGGATTACACGGGCATTCCTGGCTGGGATCACATCACGCAGGATCCCATCTGCCTGCGATTCCACGCCATGCGCTTGTACGGGTTAGTGTGGGCCACGAACCCTTCCACCGTTTCGAGCGCGTTTGGCCTGGCCAGGCAGCTGCACGCGGAGGGCATGGTCGATTCGGCCGTCGCGGCGTTGGATCGGCTGCCGCAGTCGTCGCGGCATAATCGTTTGGCGCGGTTGACTTCTATTCTGTTGCTTATTTCTGACGCCAACCGCCTCACCGAATCCCGCATCCGCCGTGCGGCTAGGCGTTTGGAAACGCTGCCGACTAACGAGCCGCGACTGTCGCAGGTTCGGATAGCCGTGCTGAGTGCGGGGCTGACGTGGCTGCGGGGTGTGGGCGACGTGCCGGATGATGGCGCTGGTGTGGTCGGCGGCGTGGTCGGCGGCGGCGTGGTCGGCGGCGGCGTGGTCGGCGGCGGCCCGGCTGGCGACTTCAACGCATCTTCCGGCACTTACGGATCCAAAGCTCCGGACAGCCTTCCCAGCCCCAGTACATCTTCCAGCGGGTCCTCCGGCGCGTCCTCCAGCGCGTCGTCCAGCGCGTCCTCCGGCGCGTCCTCCAGGACTGGCGCCTCTAAAGCCCCAGACGGCTCAAGCGGCTCCAGCGGCTCCGGTAAAGCGAGACGTCGAGCCGCGTCAGCGCCACTATTTGACGTGCAATTCACCGAGCGCGGACTACGCTCCGGCCTTGAAGCGAGCCTGCGCCAGCTGGCTCGCCAGGCTCCTTTCGCCCGCCACAGGTATCACTTGGTGGACATGGCCAACCGGATCCGCCCTCGAACCTGGTTCTGAGCAGGCTTTTCCCCTGCTCCGCCCCCTCCGCCCTCTCTCGTCCTGCCCGGCTTTCCCCTGCAGTCCCACCTGCCCAGCTTTCCCCTGCAGTCTCACCTGCCCAGCTTTCCCCTGCAGTCTCACCTGCTCAGCTTTCCCGGATCAAATGTCGCTAGAACGGGAATCTGCGAAGGCCGAAAAAACTTTGTGCCCAGCTCCAAGCTCTCTACCTGCACTTTTACATTAGTGAAAACTCATTGCATTAACATATTCTCGTTCTAACGACATTTCGGTGCCACAAGCCCCCACTCGGAACCCCAACAGCGCACACATCTTCACCCTAACGACATCACTGCCCCGACGGGGGCTAAATAACCGCCAACGCGCGAACCCTCTCCACATTTTGAGGCAATTCACCCTCCCCAAGAGTTCTACATGTCGGAAAAGTTGCAAAACGTAGAGCCAGCAAAACTTGTGCCACCGACAACAACGCTCCTACCTGCAGTTTTACATAAGTAGAAATAGTACCCAATAACGTTTTGCAACTTTTCCGACATTTTGACCCAGCCAAAAGAGCTAAACCGGCGCTTCCGGCCGAGCCAAACCCCGGCAAGCCCAGCATTACAGCACCACAGCGGCGCCGCCGCAGCCGGCGCACTGCCCAGCACTACTGCTGCGCAGCCAGCTCCGTCGCCTGGCGGGCAATCGCCAGCTCCTCATTGGTGGGCACCACGAACACCTTCACCTTGGAAGCATCCGTCGAGATCTCGCGCGCACCCACGATCCCCTCGGAGTTCTCATTCCGGGCCTCGTCAATCTCAATGCCGAAGTTTTGCAGGTCAGCCATCGCATCGCGCCTCACCTGCACCGCATTTTCACCAACACCCGCGGTAAACACAATCGCATCCACGCCGCCCAAGATCAGCATGTAAGAGCCAATGAAGCGGCGCAGCGTGTGGATGTACACGTCGTATGCCAGCTGGGCGTCCTCATCGCCTTCCTCGATCAGGGTCTTCAGCTCGCGGAAGTCATTCACCCCGGCCAGCCCCTTCAGGCCGGACTCGCGGTTCAGCAGTTTGTCGATCTTATCCACCGTCATGCCACCGGAGCGCGCCAGGTGGAAAATAATGCCAGGGTCAATGTCGCCGGAACGGGTGCCCATGACCAGGCCAGCGAGTGGCGTCAATCCCATCGTCGTATCAACAGCCTTCCCGCCACGAATCGCGGCGGCCGAAGCACCGTTACCCAAGTGCAGAGTGATCTGGTTGACTTCCTCGGCGGGCTTGCCCAGCAGGTCCGGCACCTTGGAGGATACGTACTCGTGGCTGGTGCCGTGGAAGCCGTAGCGGCGGATGTTGTATTCCTCGGCGACGTCCTTCTTGATGGCGTAGTTCGCAGCGTGCTCCGGCAGCGTGGAGAAGAACGCGGTATCGAACACGGCCACGTGCGGGACGTGTTCCAGCAGTGCACGGGCATTTTCGATGCCGTCGATGTTCGCGGGGTTGTGCAGCGGCGCGAGCGGGATCAGGTCCTTCAGCTGCTCAATCACGTCGTCGTCGATCAGTACGGGCTCTGTGAACGTTGCCCCGCCGTGGACCACGCGGTGCCCTGCTGCTACCAGGTCTAGGTCTTGGGGTCCGACGCCCAGTAGCGTCATCATGCCGAAGGCACGTTCTAGGCCAACAGAGTGGCTGAGGATAGGGCGATTGTCCTCCATCTTCGACGTTTCCGTCTGAATCTGGATGTGCCCCTTCTTCTCGCCGATTTTCTCGACAATGCCGGAGACGAAGGGGTCGGCCGTCGCGTCGGCATTCGGGTCGAGAACCTGGAACTTGATGGAGCTGGAACCAGAGTTAAGGACGAGTACGTACTGGGTCATTTGTCTTCTCTCTTCTTTGTCGGGGCTGCCGCTTTGTCGGGGCTGCCGCTGGGCCGGAGCCGCCGCATAGTGCGCTTTATGAGCCTCTACTTAGCCTGGATCGCCGTGATCGCCACGGTGTTCACAATGTCCGGAACGGTCGCCCCGCGGGACAGGTCGTTCACTGGCTTGTTCAGCCCCTGCAGAATCGGCCCCACTGCCAGGGCGTCGGCGGTGCGCTGCACCGCCTTGTAGGTGATGTTTCCGCAGTTCAGGTCCGGGAACACGAACACGGTCGCCTGCCCGGCCACGTCGGAGCCCGGCAGCTTCTTCTGGCCAACGGATTCCACAACTGCGGCGTCGAACTGCAGCGGGCCGTCCAGCAGCAGATCCGGGTTATCCTCTTGGGCCTTCTTCACTGCGGCAGCCACGGCCTCGACGTCGGCACCGGCGCCTGACGTGCCGGTGGAGTAGCTCAGCATCGCCACCTTCGGCTCAATGCCGAACTGGGAGGCGGTCTGCGCGGACACTGCGGCGATCTCCGCCAGCTGCTCGGGCGTGGGGTTCGGGTTCACGGCGCAGTCGCCGAATGCCCACAGCACGCCGTCCATCACCATCAGGAAGATGGAGCTGACCACCGAGGATCCCGGCGCGGTCTTAATGATCTGGAACGACGGCTTGATGGTGTGCGCGGTGGTGTGCGCCGCACCGGAAACCATGCCGTCGGCGATGCCCTTGTGCACCATCATGGTGGCGTAGTAGCTGATGTCCCGCATGGTTTCGCGGGCCTGGTCCAGTGTGACCCCCTTGTGCTTGCGCAGCTCTGCGAACTCGGCGGCGAACTCCTCCAGCTGATCGCCCGCGGTCGGGTCGGTCAGCGTTGCGCCGGATAGGTCCAGCCCCAGCTCCTTGGCGCGGCTGGCGATCTGGTCCGGGTTGCCCAGGATGGTCAGCTTGCACACTTTGGCGCGCAGCAGCTGGTCGGCGGCGGTGAGGATGCGGTCGTCCTCACCTTCCGGCAGCACGATGTGTGCGTTCTTTTCGCGGGCCTTGATCATCAGGTTGCGCTCGAACAGCTCCGGCCCGATCACCGGTTCCTTGGCGCCGGCCTTCGCAATGTCCTCCAGGGCGACGTGGCGGATCGCCTTCCCCTCGGCCTCGACGGCGGTGGACGATGCCGAGCCGGCCGCGGCGGTGGCGTCAATAAAAGAGATACCGGCAGGTGTGCGGTCGGAGCGGACGAGCTGCCCGGAAGCCAACTGCAGCGCCGTGGCATCGGCTGGGCCGCCCGCGACGAGGTAGTGGGAGGCTCCGGCAGCGGCGGCGAGGCGCGAATCGAAGTTGATTTCCCCGGTGCCCAGCAGCACTGCGCCTGCCGTATGTCCAGCCGCATTGCCAGCCGCGCTGTCGGTAGCTGCTTCCGCGCCGTAGGCCGCGTCGAGGGCGGCGGCAAAGTCCGGGGCCGACGGGCGGATCGTGTCGAAGATGTCGACGGAACCTGCTTCGCCCAGTGCTTCCAGGATGTCGGAGCGCCGGGCGGCGGCGCTAGCTATCGGCGAGATAACGGCATTCGTACCAGTGGATCCAGTCCCAGTAGACACAGCTCACGTACCTTCCTCAATGGAGTTCTTTTCTCACCTCCATTGTGCCTTGGCCGCCCCGCACTGGCGAGGCGCGCGCGGAAGGTTCGCCCTCGTTTTACCCCCTGGCGCGCTCTTTTTCTCTTTCTTGTTCGCACTGTTTTTCGTATTGACGCCCACTTGCCGACCGCTCGGCGGCCACAGCATCGCTGTCAGAGGTGGATTGCTGCGAGTTTTCCGGTACATCGTCGCCGGTCAGTGAGCGTTCCAGCAGGGAGCGCTTGCGGACGACAACGAGTGCGACGATGACGGCCAGGCCGATGAGGATGACGGCGACTACGCCGAGGAAACCGAAGTAGTTCACCAGTCGGCTGGAGTTCAGCAGCATCAGCAGGGCACCGACCACTCCGCCCAGTACTTCTGGCTTCATAATGGTCACGATCCACGCGGCAATGGGGGCAGCGATGGCGCCACCGACCAGCAGGCCGACCACGGGCTGCCAGTTCTGCGAGAGCTCGGAACCCATGCCGACTACGAAGCCGGCGGAGGCGGAGACGGAAACCAGGAACTCGGCGGTGTTGACCGTGCCGATGATGCGGCGGGGCTCGGCCTTGCCCACACTCATCAGAGTGGAGGTCGTGACCGGCCCCCAGCCGCCACCACCAGAAGCATCCAGGAAGCCACCGGCCAGGCCCAGGCCTGCCAGGCCGAAACGGGAGCGGCGGGTGGTGGAGACCGGCTGGGTTTTTTCATCCTTCTTCCACGGCACGGCCACACTGCGCACCAGCACGTAGGCGCCGAGAAGCACCAGCAGGGTGGAGACGACGGGTTCGGCAGCCTTGGTGGATAGGTTGCTGAGCACATAGGCGCCCATAAAGGCACCGATGGCTCCCGGCACGCCGAGGGCGAGGACAGTCGGCCAGTGGACGTTCTTCAGCCGCCAGTGCGACAGGCCAGAGAACAGCGTGGTGCCGACCTCTGCGAGGTGGACGGCGGCGGAGGCGTGCGCGGGACCGAGGCCGGAGAAAATCAGCAGCGTTGTCGCCGTGATGCCGAATGCCATGCCTAACGCGCCATCGACCAACTGGGCTACCACGCCAACGATGGCGAAAATCAAGATCTTCATGGGTTAGTCCTAGAGAGTTGTGTTGTGAGGGGAGCTGTTGTGGAGAGAGCTGTTGTGGGAAATCGGTTAGGGAGCTTGGCTGGGGAAGTTAGGGCAGCGCGCAACAGGCGCGGCTGATAACGACCGGAGCAACCGCAGCACCGAGGTGGCGGGTACATGTCCGGCCACTTGGCATTCGGTCTTTGGCTCTGTCCCACAGCAGCCCGGGGCTGACGAACAGCGGCACGGTGACGGTGCGTTCGTCCGCGAAGTCCAGCAGGGCGTTCGTATCCCTGCCTGGGTGCTCGCCCGTGGCGACGAAGGAGCGAGTGGTGCGCATGTTCAGTCGGGCGCCGACGCGCTCGGCGAACTCGGCCACCGCCTCGTTGGCGCCGGGCTGGCTGGAGCCCACGGAATACAGCGCCAGCTTGTCGATGCTGGCGCCAGCGCTCGCGGCGTTCGCGGCATGCACAGCGCTCTCGGCATTTGCAGACCCAGCGGTAATCTCAGCGAGGTACCGGGCCGTGAAGTCGGCGACCAGTTCCTCCATGTCAGCGCCGGTCCCCAAGCCATCGGCTAGATGCAGGGTCAGGCTGGCGGAAGAGGTGGCGTCGATAGACTCGGCAGCCTCAGCAATGGCAGCGGGGACGTCGTGACGGGTGTGAAAAGCCCTAGTGAACAGCAACGGAACCACGACCGCCTCCGTGTACCCCGCCGCGACTACGCGGTGCGCGACGGTGGCCAGGGTGGCAGGGTGGAAATCCAGGAAAGCGGCAAAGGCCGGCACCCCAGTGCTCTCGGCTATACGCTCGGCGATCTCAACGACCGCCTGGTCCGCCTGTGGGTGGCGGGATCCGTGCGCCAAGCAGATGATGGGTACCGGCCGGGTCATGTTAGTTCACCAAGCCTGCGGTCAGAGTGTCGCCGCTACCTGGGTTGACCAGCAGGAACGAGCCAACTCGGCCGCTGCGTCGGTAGGCCTCGACCGGCAGGGGCTCGGCCACCGTCACGCGCACCTCCGCGATGTCGTTGAGGGCCAGCTCGTCGGCACTGCCGTGGGCGATCTCCTCCTCACTGCGGTTGCGACCGGAGATGTCCACGCGCCGGATGACCTCGTCCACGCGGCCCCGCACCAGGGCGGTGCCGTAGCGCACCAGCACATTGCTGCGCAGACGCACCGGGGTCTCGGACAGATGGAACACCGTGGCAGTGAAGGTCTGCTGTGGTTCCGGCAGGTCGTCGGCCGCGATGATGTCCCCGCGGGACAGGTCGATGTCGCGGTCCAGTCGGAGGGAGACGGACTCGCCGCGGGTGGCGGTCTGCTGCTCCCCTGCCGGACCGTCAATGCCTTCGATGATTGCCTCGCGGCCGTCGGCCAGCACCTTATCGCCGACGGACACCTTGCCCGCGGTGATGCGGCCGGCGTAGCCACGGTAGTCGGTGGCGTGGTCGCGGATGACGATCTGGATCGGGAAGCGCAGGCCGCGCTCCACGTCGGCGGTGTTCTTCGCCGGCTCGGCAGTCTCCAGGATCTCCAGCACGGACGGACCCGTGTACCACGGGGTGTTCTGGCTGCGCTCGACGACGTTATCGCCCAGCAGAGCGGAGGTCGGAACCACGTCGACGTGTGCCAGTCCCAACTCGGTGACCAGTGCGTCCACATCGGCCTTGACGTCGTTAAACACCTGTTCGCTGAAATCGACCGCGTCGATCTTGTTGACGGCCACGATGACGTGGGAGATCTTCATCATCGCCGCCACAGTCAGGTGGCGACGGGTCTGCTCGATCACGCCGTTGCGGGCGTCAACAAGAACAATGACCAGCTCGGAGGTGGACAGGCCCGTGACGGTGTTGCGTGTGTACTGCACGTGCCCCGGGGTGTCGGCCAGGATGAAGCTGCGCTTGTCGGTGGCGAAGTAACGGTAGGCCACGTCGATGGTGATGCCCTGCTCGCGCTCGGCGCGCAGGCCATCGACCAGCAGGGACAGGTCGGGGTTCTCCAGACCCTTGGCGTTGGAGACGCGCTCTACAGATTCATACTGGTCGGCCAGGATGGACTTCGTGTCGTGCAGCAAGCGGCCCACGAAGGTGGACTTGCCGTCATCGACGGAGCCGGCGGTGCACAGGCGGAGGGTCGGCAGGTTGGTGGACATCAGAAGTAACCTTCCTTCTTGCGATCCTCCATGGAGGACTCACTGAGCTTGTCGTCGGCACGGGTGGCGCCGCGCTCGGTGGTGGTGGACTGGCGGATTTCGTCGATTACGTCCTCGATGGTCGTAGCGGTGGAAAGGACGGCGCCGGTGCAGCTCATGTCACCGACAGTGCGGTAGCGCACGGTCTTTTCGACCAGCTCCTCGCCTTCCTTCGGGCCGCCCCACTCGCCCGGGGTCAGCCACATGCCGTTGCGGTTGAATACCTCACGCTGGTGGGAGTAGTAGATCGCCGGGACCTCAACGTTGCGGTCGCGGATGTAGTCCCACACGTCAGCCTCAGTCCAGTTAGAGATCGGGAACACGCGAATGTTCTCCCCCACCTGGTGGCGGCCGTTGTACAGGCCCCACAGCTCGGGGCGCTGGCGGCGCGGGTTCCAACCGCCGAAGCTGTCGCGCACGGAGAATACGCGCTCCTTCGCACGCGCCTTCTCCTCGTCGCGGCGGGCACCGCCCAGCACCGCGTCGTATCCGCGGTTCTGGATGGTCTCCACCAGCGGCACGGTCTGCAGCGGGTTTCGAGTGCCGTCCGGGCGCTCCTGGACAGCACCACTGTCGATCCAGTCCTGCACGGCGGCGACGTGGAGCGTCACCTTCGGGTCCGCGGCGATCTTGTCGCGGAACTCGATGACCTCCGGGAAGTTGTGGCCGGTGTCTACGTGCACCAGCTCAAAGGGAACCGGTGCCGGGTGGAAGGCGCGCTTGGCCAGTTCCAGGACCACAACGGAATCCTTGCCGCCGGAAAACAGCAGCGCTGGACGCTCGAACTGGCCTGCTACCTCGCGCAGGATCTCGATTGCTTCCGCCTCGAGGCTCGCCAGGTGCGGCGAGAGGGCGGTGGTGTTGTCATTGCTCATGTGTGAAGTCCGCATTCTGTCTTGGTGGAACCGGCCCAGCGGCCGGATCGGGGGTCCTGTCCTTCGGCAACCGGCAGGGTGCATGTTTCGCAGCCGATCGACGGGTAGCCCTGCTTCGTCAGGGGGTTGATGATCAGATCGTGGTCGGCGATGTAGGCCTCCACGTCCTCGTCACTCCAGGCGACGATGGGGTTGATCTTCAGCCGACCGGTGCGGTCGACATCCAGCACCGGAGTGTTGGCGCGCAGGGCGTTATCCACGCGGCGCACGCCAGTGATCCAGGCGTTGAAGGGGTTCAGCATCCGCGCCAGCGGCTCGACCTTGCGCATGCGGCAGCAGGCGGTGTTGTCGCGGGCGTACAGGCGCGGGCCGTAGGTCTTGTCCTGCTCTTCGCGGCTGAGAACAGGGGTGATGTTCTCCAGCGGCAGGTTGTAGCGCTGCTGGACCTTGTCGCGGGTCTCGAGCGTCTCGGCGAAGTGGTAGCCGGTATCCAGGAACACCAGTTCGGCGCGGTCGTCGGCCAGGCGCCCCTCGGCCAGCTCGGCCAGGACTGTGTCCTGCATCGACATGGTCACGGCGATCTTCCCGGGCACGTGTTCGGCCACCCAGTCCATGATTTCTTCGGCGCTGGCGCCCTCTAGCTTGTCGTTCCATTCGGCGACGAGCTGCTCGTTAGCCGCTCGTTCCTCGTCGCTTAGCGGCGTGGTCTTGGTCGGCGCGCCCTTCGGACTCTCGGCGGGGTCTCGGTACTTGTCCGAATTCCCGCCGAGCAGGCCGGTCGCATCTACCAGGCTCATGAGCTCCTCTTCTCGGGGTTGTTGGGTTTGTGAAGTGTGTCTTGCAAGAACTCGGGGAAGCTTTTCCCTAGACAGACCGATCAGTCTGTTTTAGCTTTCACCACAATAGACCAATCTGTCCATCTTCTCAACCAAGTTCAAGACTCTTTGTGACGCCCCACCGCCGCGACCTGCACAAAGGGCACGAAAGGCCTTTCAGGGGTGGAGGCAAAAGGCGTCAATAAAAAGTCAGTTACAACAGCTGTCCGTGGAACTTGACGGAGAAAACGCGCATACACTCGCGGCACTGCCAGGCGTTGTCGGTCTCCGCGTCGGGGAACAGGTTCTGGGACATGCAGTAGGGGCAGTTATTCACGGTGGCGCGGCGGGCATTCGGGTGGCCCGCACGGCCGCCAAGCTGCTCGTTCACGCTGGGCAAGGAATCCATATCGGGAACACTCATCGGCTACACCAGCAGCTCATCATCGGCGCGGATAACCCAGTCGCGGAACTCCTCACCGTCAGTGCGGTGGGACTTGAAGTTCTCCACGACGCGAACCACATAGTCGCCCAGATCCTTGGAGTAAACCTGGTTGCCGCGAACCTTCTTGCCGAAGTGCGACTCCATGCCGATGGTGCCGCCGAGATGAACCTGAAAGCCCTCCACGCGCTCGCCTTCGTCAGTGGTGAGGATCTTGCCGGACAGACCGATATCCGCCACCTGGGTACGGGCACAGGAGTTCGGGCAACCGTTGAGGCTGATCTTCAGCGGCACATCGAGGTCGCCCAGGCGATCCTCTAGCTCGTCAACCAGGGCGATGGCACGCTGCTTGGTGACGACGTGGGCCAGCTTGCAGTACTCCAGGCCGGTACAGGAGATGATGTCGCGGCGGAAGGCCGAGGGGTTGGCGGATAGACCTAGCTCCTCCAGGTCCGCGGCGAGGGCTTCCGCGGACTCGCGCTCCAGGTCCAGGAACAGCAGCTCCTTGTCCGCTGTAGTGCGGATGTTGGTAGTGCCATGCTTTTCCGCCAGGTCAGCCAGCTGCTGCAGCTGCTTGCCATCGGTGTGCCCCACCGTGGGCTTAACACCCAGGTAGAACTTTCCATCCTTCTGTTCGTGCAGGCCGACGTGGTCGCGGTAGCCGGGGTATTCCTCTGGCTCCGGACCGTCCAGCAGCGGACGCTTGAGGTACTCGGTCTCTAGAACCTCGCGGAACTTTTCGACGCCCCAGTCGGCCACCAGGAACTTCAGGCGGGCGCGGTTGCGCATGCGGCGATAGCCATAGTCGCGGAAGATGCGGACCACGCCAGCCCAGACCTCGGGCACCTCATCGATCGGCACCCACACGCCCAGGCGCTGAGCGAGCATCGGGTTAGTAGACAGGCCGCCACCGACCCAGACGTCGAAGCCAGGGCCGTGTTCGGGGTGTTCGGAGCCAATGAAGGCGAGGTCCTGGATCTCGTGGGTGACATCCTGGCGGGAGTGGCCAGAGATCGCGGACTTGAACTTGCGGGGAAGGTTGCCGAACTCAGGGTCAGGCAGCAGTTCCTTCTTAATCTTCTCGATCGCGGGGCGACCGTCGATGATTTCATCCTTGGCGATGCCCGCCACCGGGGAACCGAGGATCACGCGTGGCACGTCGCCGCAGCCAAAGAAGGAATCCAGGCCGACCTTTGCTAGCTCGTCCCAAATGGTGGGGACGTCTTCGATGCGGATCCAGTGCAGCTGCACGTTCTGACGGTCGGTGAAGTCGGCGGTGTTGCGGGCATACTTTTCGGAGACCTCGCCGATGGCGCGCAGGCCAGCGGAGCTAACCACGCCGCCATCAAGGCGGATGCGCATCATGAAGTAGTTATCCTGCAGTTCCGCATTGGTTAGCGTGGAGGTCTTTTCGCCGTCGAGGCCCTGCTTGCGCTGGGTGTACATGCCGACCCACTTGAAGCGCGGGGCGAGGTCCTCGGCGGGAATCGAGTCGAAGCCCTCCTTGGAGTAGATATCGCGAATGCGCTGCATCACGCTAATGCCAGGGGCTTCCTGCTTGACCCGCTCATCGTCGTTGAGCGGCTCGCGGCCGTCAACAGCCCACTGCCCCTGGGGCTTGCGCTGCTTCTTGCGACGCGGGCGCGATGGCTTGCTTTCAGCGTTTGGTCCGGTGGTCGATCCGGTCGTCATCTGTCCCAACCTCTGTCTAGACTGATCTGTCTGTCTACATTGTCCGGTTCAGCCTAGATGGGATCACTCACAAATTCAAGCGAATTCTTGATTTTTATAGACAGAGTTGTCTATAGTTCGGGGAGTTGCCCGCGGTGACCCCATGTAGTGACTCAGCGTGGATTTTCGCTACATTAGACTGTGTTAATTCATAAACAGTTCGAACGCTTCATGTGGTTAATGCATGTGGTTAAGGCAGCGCGACAACCATCGCGCTGCACGAGCTCACTGCACGAGTTCAACACCGCGGTTTACCCCAAGACCGAAGTACGACCCGAATAAGAAGGATTTACACCTGACATGCCCGAGAATCGCCCACTTCGCATTGCAGTCATCGGCTCCGGCCCGGCAGGCATCTACGCCTCCGACGCGCTAACGAAGTCTGAGGCCGACGTCAGCGTCGATATTTACGAGCGCATGCCGGCTCCCTTCGGCTTGATCCGCTACGGCGTCGCCCCCGACCACCCGCGCATTAAGGGCATCATCAAGTCTCTCCACAAGGTGATGGACAAGCCCGAGATCCGCCTGTTCGGCAACATCAACGTCGGCGAGGACATCACCATCGACGAGCTGAAGCAGTTCTACGACGCAGTCATCTACGCCACCGGCGCCACCGACGACCGCCCGCTGAACATCCCCGGCGGCGAGCACACCATTGGCGCTGGCGAGTTCGTCGGCTTCTACGACGCCAACCCCTTCTTCGAGGACAAGTGGGACCTGTCCGCAGACTCCGTCGCCGTCGTCGGCGTGGGTAACGTCGGCCTGGACGTCGCCCGCGTGCTGGCCAAGACCGGCGAGGAGCTGAAGGTCACCGAGATCCCGGACAACGTCTACGACTCCCTGAAGGACAACCAGGCCAAGGAGATCCACGTCTTCGGCCGACGCGGCCCAGCACAGGCGAAGTTCACCCCGCTGGAACTGAAGGAGCTCAACGATTCCGACACCATCGAGATCGTTATCGACCCGGAGGACATCCAGTACGACGAAGGCTCCGAGCAGGCCCGCCGGGCGTCCAAAATTCAGGACATGGTCTGCACCCGCCTGGAACAGTACGCCATCGCCGACCCGAAGGGCGCTCCCCACAAGCTGTACATCCACTTCTTTGAGTCCCCGGTTGAGGTTAAAACTGACGCCGAAGGCCGCGTCACCGCATTCGTCACCGAACGAACCGAGCTGAACGGCGACGGGTCTGTCTCTGGCACCGGCAAGCTCACCGAGTGGCCGGTCGGCGCGGTGTACCGCGCCGTGGGTTACAAATCCGACGAGCAGCCGGGCCTGCCGTGGGATGAGCGTCAGAACGTTCTGCCGAACGTGGGTGGCCGTGTGCTGACCGAGGGACCGACCGCCGACGGCATCGCGGGCGTTCCCGGCTCCGCCGACCCGGAGGCCGAGAAGCGCGAGCGCCTGCCCGGCGTGTACACCACCGGTTGGGTCCGCCGCGGTCCGGTCGGCCTGATTGGCAACACCAAGGGCGATGCCAACGAAGCTGTCGCCAACCTGCTGGAGGACGCTTCCAACGGCATCGGCTTCAACCCAGAGAAGCCGGAGCTGGAGGCAGTCGAGGCATTCCTGGAGGACAAGGGCATTGCCCACACCACCTGGGAAGGCTGGTACAGCCTGGACAAGCACGAGCGCGAGCTCGGCGAGGCTGAGGGCCGCGAGCGCAAGAAGGTGCGCGAGTGGGACGAGATGCTGCGCCACTCTCAGGGCAAGAACGCCTAAGACATGACCAGCACTCCCTCCTCCGCCGCTGGAAGCTCGGCCGAGTTCCCAGCCGTCCACTTCACCGGTCGCGCGCTTCTGGCGATGCCCGCCCAGCAGCTTCACCCTCTGTACAAGCTGCGTGTAGACGTGTTCGTCCACGAGCAGCAGACCCCCTTCGCGGAGATCGACGACATCGACCCGCACCCCAACACCCACCACGTGCTGGCATACATCCACCCCGGCAGCGGCCCGGAGTACCCCTTCGGCCAGCCGGATCCGGGATCTCCCCTGCGCCTGGTGGGCACGGCGCGCGTATACGGCAAGCCGGATGACCAGCACATTGGCCGCATGTGCGTAGCCAAGGATGTGCGCGGTCGCGGCATCGCCTCCCAAATCATGGAGCAAGCCTTGGAGGTCTGCAAGGGACGCGCCGCCGCGCTCGACCCGACTACCCAGGTCGCCCGCATTTCCTTGAATGCCCAAGAGCAGGTGCAGGACTTCTACGCGAAGTTCGGCTTTAAGCCCGTCGGTGAACCCTTCGACGAGGAGGGCATCCCCCACGTCACCATGGAGCTGGAGCTCTAGCGCGGCATCCCCGCTGCGACCTCGGCGCATTCGTCGCGCCCGCAGGTCGCGCTCGCCGGGTCCGCGGCACACCCGTCGCACAGCAGAATCTGCTCGCGGCACTGCTCGTTCACACAGTTGTGGAAGTCGTTGGTCGCGTGCCCACACGCCCGGCAGCGGCCCAGCGTAGCGGCGTCATCACTAAATTCCATGTGCATGCGCCCGTCGAAAACATACAAGGAACCCTCCCAAAGTCCCTTGTCACCGTACTTTTCTCCGTAGCGGACGATGCCACCGTCGATCTGGTAGACCTCCTCGAACCCGCGGTTCTTCATCAGCGAGCTCAGGATCTCGCAGCGGATGCCGCCCGTGCAGTACGTGACGACTGGCTTGTCCTTGAGGTCGTCGTACTTGCCGGATTCGATCTCGCTGATGAAGTCGTGGGTGGTGCGCACGTCGGGCACCACGGCGTTCTTGAACTTGCCGATCTCCGCCTCCATGGCGTTGCGCCCGTCGAAGAACACAACCTCGTCGCCGCGTTCTTCTACCAGCTTGTTCACTTCTTCCGGCTTCAGGTGCACACCACCGCCGACCACGCCGTTTTCGTCGACCTTCAGCTCATCCGGGGCTCCGAAGGCCACGATCTCGTCGCGCGCCTTCACGGACAGGCGCGGAAAGTCGTCGGCGGACCCGGCGGACCACTTGAACTCCATCTTTTTGAATCCTGGGAATTCACGGGTGCGGCGCACGTACTGCTTGCAGCTGGCCAGCGAGCCGCCGACGGTGCCGTTGATGCCGTGCTTGCTGATGAGGATGCGCCCCTTCAACTCCAGCTGTTCGCATAGCGCACGCTGCCACAGCATCACCGCGGTCGGGTCTTCGATCGGGGTGAAGCAGTAGTACAGCAGGATTCGGGTTTCGTTGAGGTCAGTTGCGCTATGTCCCATACCTGGGATCTTAGGTCTACTGCCCGTCTTCTGCGAAAACCGCGGGGCGCACCTTGATGTATCCGGCGGCCTCTTCGGCGCGCTGCCGTGCCTGGTTGATGTCCTCGGCGGTGGCAACGGTCACGCCCATGCGCCGTCGCGTGAGCGCTCGGGGCTTGCCGAACAGGTAGACGTTTGTTTCTTCTACTGCCATTGCCTTATTGACGCCCACGTATTCGATATCGCCGTCTGCCCTATCCTCGCAGCGGATGACGGCGGAGGCTCCCGGGGAGATCAGGGTGGTGTCGATCGGCAGCCCCAGGATGGCGCGCGCGTGGAGGTCGAACTCCGAGAACCGCTGGGTGCCGAGCGTGACCATGCCCGTGTCGTGTGGGCGGGGGCTGACCTCGGAGAAGTAAACGTCGTCGCCCTTGACGAACAGTTCCACGCCGAACACGCCGCGGCCTCCCAGGGCAGTGGCGATGCGGGCGGCGATGCTGCGTGCGGTATCCAGGGCATCCTCTGACATGTGCGCGGGTTGCCAGGATTCCACGTAGTCGCCGCGGTCCTGGCGGTGGCCGATGGGCTCGCAGAACCAGGTGGCTTCCCGACCGGTGGCGGGGTCGATGGAACGCACGGCGAGGATGGTGACCTCGTAGTCGAAGGGGATGTACTGTTCCACCATCACGCGCTGGACGTTGAAGCGCGAGTTCTTCATCGCTTCGTTCCAGGCAGCTTCCAGTTCGTCGGCTCCTCCGACGTAGCTTTGGCCAGCCCCGGAGCTGCCCATCACCGGCTTGACCACGCATGGGTAGCCGATCTCTTCGGCAGCGCGGGTCATTTCTTCGGGGGTGGAGGCGAATCGGAAGGCGCTGTTCGGCAGGCCCAGCTTGTCGTGGGCGAAGGTGCGAATGCCTTCGCGGTTCATGGTCAGCCGGTTGGCCAGGGCGGTCGGCACGACGGACGCTACTCCTGCGGCCTCGATTTCCTGCAGCACGTCGGCGGGCAGGGATTCAACGTCGGGGACGATGAAGTGCGGGCGAACCTCCTGCACGAGGCGTCGGATGGATTCCCCATCGTAGATGTCCAGAACGTGCGCCTTGTTGGCTACGTGGTGGGCGGGGGCGCCAACGTAGCGGTCGGCGGCGTGGACCTCCACGCCCAGGCGCTGCAGGGCGATCGCTAGCTCCCGTCCTAGCTCGCTGGCGCCGAGGAGTAGAACCTTCAGTGCGGTGGGGGTCAATGGGGTGCCAATGGCCTCGGGAGTGTACATAGTCACTCACCTTACTTATTTCGGTATCCCTTTCGCATCCAACGCGGTGCACTGGCTTGTCGCTTTCGCCTCTCAGTGGAAAGATCGCAGTCATGAGCACCTCTCAGCCCAACACTCCCCTGTCCTGTTCCCGTCGCTCCTTCCTGCGCGGAGTGGCAGTCGCCACCGCCACCACCGCCTCCGGAGCGCTGCTGGCCGCCTGCGCCGGCGAAGAGGTCGTAGCGAAGGCAGATGCCGCTGACCTGGAGGTCGGCGGGGCAACGATCCTGGACGGCTGGGTGCTTTCCCGTCCGGGTGAAAACGAGTACAAGGCGTTTTCCACCAGCTGCCCGCACGCGGGCGGCACGATCAATTCCATCGAGAAGGCCGGGGACGTCACCGTGGCGGTCTGCCCGAAGCACGGGTCCAAGTTCGACGTGGCTACTGGCGACGTGGTGGAAGGTCCCTCCCGCGATCCGATGAGCCCGGCCAAGAAGGTGGAGCGCAACGGCGACTCCATCGAAATCACCAACTAAGGCACCACGCTCAGTCGCCGAACTAGCGCGCCGAACTAAGCCACCACGCTAACGCGCCATGTCGATGCGCTGATCACTGACCTGCGTGGCGTAGCGGGCGTCGTGACAGGTCCACAGCACTGTCGGCGCGGCTTGACTGGCCTGCGTGCTCGCCGGGCTCTGCGGGCTCGCGGGGCTCTGCGGGCCCCGCCCGATCAGCCGCGCATACTCGCCGTCGACATAGCGGCGCAGCAGCTCCGCCAGCTCGCCATAGCCCGGCGTGTCTAACCCCACCGTCGGCTCATCCAGCATCACCAGGTCGGCACCGCGCACCATCGCGGCCGCGACCAGCACGATCCGCCGTTTCGCCGCGGGCACGTCCAGCGGGTGCGTGTCCGCCCACTGCCCCAGTCCGGCAAAATCGATCACCGCAGTGGCCAGTTCCTCCCCCGCCCCGATGGCCAGTTCCTCGGCGACTGTGCGGGCGGTTATCGCCTGGTCCATCTGCGTCGGCGCCCAGCCCTTCGATCCCTCGGCCAGCAGGGTGCCGCGGTACTTCAGCAGACCCAGCGCCCCCAGGAAAAAGGTCGTCTTGCCGCACCCGTTCGGTCCGGCCAGGTGCACTATCTGCCCTGCGGGTACCTCCAGGTTTATGGGTCCGACGCCACCTCGGCGGAAAACCACCTCCCGCGCCAGCAGGGCCGTCCCCGCGCTCCCCTGAGTTGCAGCCTGCGAGGCCACCGAACCGGCCGAAGGCTTCGGCGCAGGGGAAGGTTCCAGGGCGCCGTCGGCTAGTAGTCGCTGGTGCGAGGGGGCGTCATCACTCAAGGCCGAACCCGAACGATCGTAAACGGTGACGGGACCGGGGAAGTCCGCGATGGCGCGGCGCAGCGTCTCCACGGCGGTGGCGTCCAAACCGTCGAGGGGGCAATCGAGCACCAACGCTTCAGGCCGGGCCAGCAGAGCGGCGGCGATAGCTACGCGGCGGGTCTGGCCGGTGGATAAGGTGGCGGGGTTCTGCTCTGCCTGGCCCTCCAGACCCCACAGGCGCAGCGCGGCCGCCACGCGATCCTGCATCTCTGCCTGCGGCACGCCGCGCTGTTCCATGGGGAAGGCGAGCTCTTCGGCGACCGTGTTGCGCAGCAGGGAAATGTGCGCGCTGGCCTCGTTGCCAACCCACGCAGCGCCCGTCTTTTCAGCGTGTGCCCAGGCGTGTTCGGACAGCCCGGCGCCGCTGTCTCCCCAGATGTAGGTACTCAAAGGCATTGTTCGGGTGGGTCTTTCTAGTCGCTTGGCTCATGCGGGTGCTCAGTGGTGCTGGTGCTTACTTGCGCTCCTAGCACTGCTAGTGCACTGCCCACCAGCATCCCACCACCAAGGCGGCGATAGCCAACAGGCGGACTGCCCAGTCCACTGCGGTATCTGGGACGGGGCGCAGCACGGTGCGCGGGCCGGGCTCGCCGATCCCGGTGCGCTGCAGCGGGCGGGCGCGGGTGGCGGCATCGTCCACC
Organism: Corynebacterium sp. LK28; assembly: GCF_014335105.1. Classification (NCBI taxonomy): domain Bacteria; kingdom Bacillati; phylum Actinomycetota; class Actinomycetes; order Mycobacteriales; family Corynebacteriaceae; genus Corynebacterium; species Corynebacterium sp. LK28. Next base: position 104,257 of record NZ_PDGZ01000008.1, read on the forward strand.
ATGCCGACGATCAGCGGCAACACCATGCGACACTTCGCCCGCACGGTCGTCACGTCCACTCCCCGGGAGGCGCGGACCTGCTGAATCGTCTGCCAACGGGCGCGGGCCAGCGGCAGCAGCCGGGCGGTCGCGCCAATGACGTACACCAGCTTGGCAGGCAGGCGGGGCTGCACGGTGCGCATCAGCTGGTCGAGGTTCACGAAGCTGCCGATGGTCAGGCCGATCGTGGTGGCAGCTAGGAAGCGGCTGCCCAGGGACAGGGCAATCTGCAGCCCGTCGCGGGTAATGATCCACCAGCCGGGCTCCTGGCCAAAGGGGGCATACATCAAACCAAAGCCCACGAAGGCCGGCAGCCCTAAGAGGTTGGCTGCAAGGAAGGGACGACGGGGCGTCGAAAAGAAAAGAGCCACAACGGCACACAGAACCCACGCGATAGCGGACACGGCGAGGCTATCGGCGACGAGGACGAAGATCACCCCGCTGATAGCGAGGGTCAGGTAAGTCAGTGGGTTCATGTGGAAATGGGGCTAGTCCGCCGTCGGGGCGAAAGTGCGGCGAGTGCGCTGGGGCAGCGCACGAATGACCAGGTAGATGACGGTGAACACGATCAGCTTATCAACAGGGTCGGACGTCCAGGACTGCAGGAACACGGCCGTCATCGGGTCGAAGCCCAGGGAGCGGTAGGCAGTGACCAGCAGACCCGTGCCCGTGCCCGCGGTGCCGCCGAAGATGAAGGAGGCGATGGGGGCGGACAGCAGGGCCGTCAGGAAGCCCACCACCAGGGCGGACAGGGCGATCTTCCAATACGCTCCGGTCCACCAGTTGCGCAGCAGGCCGGCGCAGACTCCGACGAAGGCATAAGCGGCAGCGAAGCCTACAACAGTGGGGTTAAACGTGCCCCACACCAGGGCGGACAGCACGCCGGTGACCAGCCCCGCCCAGGGGCCGGCAAGGGCACCGACCAGCACCGTGCCGATCGAATCTAGGTACAGCGGCAGCGGCAGACCCATGTTGCCGATGACGTGCCCCAGCACCACGTTGATCGCCAGCGCGACCGGCAGCAGCGCCAGGGTGCGCACGGGAAGGCGAGGGATCACGGCGATGAGCGCCAGGATGGCGGGGACGACGAAGCCGACGAGGGCGATAGTGGAGCTCTTGGAATCAGCGAGGGACTCGTAGTTCGAGTCGCTAGGCTGCCAAATGACGAGGGTCAGCCAGGTGGCGACAATGATAATCGCGGCTAGACCGAGCAGTACGTAACTTGCTGTGCGTGACAGGGGGCGCATGGGGGGAATCCTCTACGTCGATGGCCTGTGCGCAACGTCTATGTCACCTCGACGTTTCGCCCATGTGGCCAGTGGTTTTGATGTTTGTCTAATGCTTACAGATGGCGGCTTGGTTACACAAATCGGGCGACTCACAGGTGACCAATTTTCGTGATCTAGTTGACAGACTAAGCTGTCTATTCTTAAATGGTTGAGCAAGCGACCCGCGCACCGCGGCGGCTACTACAGCCTGCCGCACAACCGCGCCTTCTGGAGCCCCGGGAAAGGCAGCACCGCGTGGGAACCGCACTGGCTTACCCCCTTCAGAGGTAGCCGCGAACTGGAAAAACAGAAGTGCAGACTGCACAAGCACAAGCACAGAAAGACAGGACAGACGATGACTTTCAACGCAACCGTCGCCGGGGTACCGCGCATCGGACCCGACCGCGAGCTCAAGAAGGCTCTAGAGGGCTACTGGCGCGATAACTCCACCGGCCGCAACCTAGCGACCACTGCAACTCGCCTGGTCAACGACTACACCGACGAGCTGCTAGCCGCTGGCCTGGATTCCGCCGCGTTCTCTGGCCGCTCCTTCTACGACGCTGTGCTGGATACCACCGCCCTGCTAGGCCTGCTGCCCGAGCGCGTTGCCGACATCGCCGACCACGACAACGACGGCCTGCCGCGCTTCATCGACCGCTACTTCGCCGCCGCCCGCGGCACCAAGGACCTGCCGGCCTCCGCAATGACGAAGTGGTTCGACACGAACTACCACTACATCGTCCCGGAGCTCGCCAAGGATTCCCGCGTAGAGCTGGACGATTCCGCATTCCTCGAGGACATCCGCGACCAGGTCACCCGCGCCGGCGAGGCCGTCCGCCCCGTGCTGGTTGGCCCGCTGACGTACCTGGCGCTGTCTCGTACCGTCGATGGTTCTGATGCCTTCACTCACCTCGAGGAAATTTTTGACGCCTACTCCCGCCTGCTCAAGCGCATCGCAGACCGCGGCGTGAAGTGGGTACAGTTCGACGAGCCGATCCTGGTCACCGACTTCGCTTACGCTGATGCGGCCGCCAACGAGGATCTGCTGAAGCGCACCCGCGCTGGCTACGAGAAGCTGGCTGAGGTGGCAGGTGCTGGTGCTGAGGGCGTCCAGCTCCTTATCCAGACCTACTTCGGCGACGGCAACGCCGCGATCGAGCTGCTGGGTGGCTCCGGTGTGGCTGCCTTCGGCGTGGACCTGGTCACCGGTGGCGCTGCCGCTGCCGAGCTGCCCGCGTGGACCGGCAAGGAGCTGCTGGCAGCCGGTGTTGTGGATGGCCACAACGTCTGGCGCACCGACCTAGACGCAGCGCTGAATACCCTGCAGGGGCTGAAGGAGCGCGGCCCGGTTGCTGTCTCCACGAGCTGCTCCCTGCTGCACGTGCCTTACTCCCTGGAGCGCGAGCAGAACCTGAACGCCGAGGTGCAGAAGTGGCTGGCTTTCGGCTCCGAGAAGATCCGCGAGGTCGCAGCCCTGTCCCGCACCCTGCGCGGCGAGCAGACCGAGGCCGACGAACAGCTGTTCGCCGAGACCCGCGCGGCCATCGAGGACCGCAAGAACTCCACCCTGACCCACAACGCAGCCGTGCGTGAGCGCCAGGATGCTGTGACCGACGCTGACCGTCGCCGCGATTCCATCGAGGCCCGCCGCGAGGCACAGAAGGCAGAGCTGAACCTGCCGCCGCTGCCGACCACTACCATCGGTTCCTTCCCGCAGACCGCGGAGATCCGCCAGGCGCGTGCGAAGCACCGCAAGGGTGAGATCGACGACGCAGCCTACACCCAGGCGATGAAGGACGAGGTCGCGGACGTTATCAAGCGCCAAGAAGAGCTGGGCCTGGACGTGCTGGTGCACGGCGAGCCGGAGCGCAACGACATGGTGCAGTACTTCTCCGAGCAGCTGGATGGCTACCTGTCCACCGAGTACGCGTGGGTGCAGTCCTACGGCTCCCGCTGTGTGCGCCCGCCGATCATCTTCGGTGACGTTTCCCGTCCGCACGCCATGACCGTCGACTGGTACAAGGTTGCCGCCGACCTGACCGACAAGCCGGTCAAGGGCATGCTGACCGGCCCGGTGACCATGCTGGCCTGGTCCTTCGTGCGCGACGATCAGCCGCTGGGCGAGACCGCCGACCAGGTTGCGCTGGCACTGCGCGACGAGATTGACGATCTGATCGCCGCTGGCGCCCGCGTGGTGCAGGTGGACGAGCCCGCCATCCGCGAGCTACTGCCGCTGCGCAAGGAGCAGCAGCCGGACTACCTGGAATGGGCGGTTGGCTCCTTCCGCCTGGCTACCTCTGGCGCGGAGAACAAGGTTCAGATCCACACGCACATGTGCTACTCCGAGTTCAACGAGCTGATCGACACGGTCTCCAACCTGGACGCCGACGTGACCTCCATCGAGGCCGCCCGCAACGGCATGCAGGTTCTGGCCGCGCTAAAGGACGAGGGCTACGAGCTGGGAGTTGGCCCGGGCGTGTGGGACATCCACTCCCCGCGTGTGCCGAAGCAGGAGGAAGTCGACGAGCTACTGACCGCCGCCTTGGGTTCCGTGGATCCCTCTCTACTGTGGGTCAACCCGGACTGCGGCCTGAAGACCCGCGGCTGGGAAGAGACCACTGCTTCCCTGGAGGTACTGGTCGCGGCTGCCAAGAAGGCTCGCGCGCACGTCTAGCCTGGGGTGCTGGCTGGGCTTTTGCAGACCAGCCCACACTAAACCTAGGCACCTGAGCTGGGCTTTTGCAGACCAGCTCGCACCTAACTGGGTTTACCAGGGGTGAATAGTCCCGGGGAGGGACAGAAAGTCCCCTCCCCGGGGCTAAATGTCGTTAGAACGGGATTCTGCAAGCCCCAGATCCGGAGCCCCAAAAACAAAAACGCCCTGACCTGCACCTTTATATAGTTGACAACCATACCCGTTAACGGATTCCCGTTTTAGCGACATTTGGCCCAGCAGAGCCCCCGCCAGATCCCCGAATCAGCGCCTTCAACTCCCAACTCAGCCACCGCAGCCTCCTCGCAGCCTCAGCGCTACCCAAACACAACCCGCTCGAACTCTGCGAACACGTCCAGCGGGTCCAACCCCTGGAGGATCTTCGCGTTCGCCGGCTTTTGCCAGTACCCGCCGTCCCAGTCGACCAGCGTCGCACCCCGCGTCAGCGCAGATTCCACCTCGACTTCGACGGCCCCGGCGCGCACCGAAAACGGCACCCGCCCCAGCATCACCATCGCGGCGGCAAGGTCATGTATCTGCGCGCAATACCCCACCCCTACTGTCTGGTGAAACTCAAAGTAGAAGCGCAGCGCCTCGGAAAGCAGGTGCTTTAACTGCTTTCTTGTTGACGCCACCTCCTCCCCCTCCGAACCTTCCAGCCAACGTTCAAGCCGATCGGGGTACAAAAGCACTGTCTCGGTGACGTTAAGGGGGCACAAGGTTGGCAGGCCGGCCGAACCCTGCGCCTGGCGCCGCTGCGAACGCTGCGCCAGCCGCTCCAGCGAGTATCCGAGCGCATGCGGATCCACCCAAGCGTTCCACTCCGCCAGCGGAGTAGTGTTCCCTGGATAGTTAAAAGCCCCGGTCATGAGGCAAACCTCAGTACCGTCCAACACATCGGGGCAGTGCTCCAGCGCCCACGCAAGGTTCGTAGCTGGCCCCGCAATCAGGAGGTAATCGGCGCCCTCCCAGCTGGCCACAGCCTCTTCGGCATTCGGTGCATAGTCGGCGGGGTCCGCACTGGTGATGTAGTGGCCAAGTCCTGTGGGGCCGTGCGTCTCCGGGGTGGTCACCAGCTCCACGCTCACGGGCTGGGCCGCGCCTGCGACGACTGGCACGTCCACTCCGCACGCAGCCAGTACATCCGCGCTGTTCGTGGCTGCTTGCGCTGCGCCGCAGTTGCCGGCGCTCGTTGTGACGCCAAGTTCGATCCGCCCCGAAGCATGCAGATGAGCTAAATAGGTCAGAGCCAGGGCATCATCGATGCCAGTATCCACATCCGCGACTACTTTCACCCGGTTCGCCGGGTTGCCTGTGGCGTTCACCTGTTTCGCTGGGTTGGCCGGGTTGGCTGGGTTGGCTGGGTTGGCTGGGGCGCTCACTGGGTTCGCGGGCGCGGTCGGTGAGTCAATTGTATCTGCCGAGTGTGAGGTCATGATGCCAATCATGCCAATCCAACGATTCGCGCGGCACCCAAGCACTCAACCAGCGCTGAAAACAACCCGGCGCGAAAAATCTTTAGCGGTAGCGGCGGAGTCGGCGGGCGCCGGATGGGTCGGGGTAATCCAGGTGAGCATGCTCGTTGAAGCTCAGCAACTGCGCTGCAGTGTCAGCGACGGTGTCAGTGCCGGCAGCGCCCGCGGCTGGGCCCGAAGCAGCTGCGCCGCGGGTGCTGAACACACTCACCGAAGAAGTAAAAATGTTGTTGATCATGTGCGTCCAGTCGGCGCCGATCAGCGCAGCGGCACACATGGAGATCGGGCCGGCGGAGGTGACAACCACGACTGATCCGTGTTGGGCGGCGAGGAAGGTGGCGTCCGAAAATCCTTGCCTTACCTGCGCAGCGAAGGAGGCGAACCCCGGGGTTGAGCGCCACTCCCGTAGGGCCGCATCGATGGCCTGGCCGAGCAGACGGTTGTGCTCCTTCATCCCGCCTGCGACCTGTCCTGAACCTTGCTCTGGACCTTGCTCTGAACCTTGGCCTGCGTGCCCTGCGCGCGCGGTGGCGTATGCGCTCCGGATCTGCGCGAGCTCGTCAGGATGGGCGCGGAAATAGGGTGCGAGCACGGCATCCGAGCTGAACTCTCGCCACTCTTCGACCGTCTCTACGGGCTGCGGATCCAAGCCAGCTGCGACCATCTCGGCGTGGATCTCCCCAGCCGTACTGAGCTGTCGACCCAGCGGGCCGGAAAGAATGATGGGGCGCTCGCCACTGCTGCTGCTGCCACTGCCACTGCTGCTGCCGCTGCCGATCCGCTCCGCCAGCGCGCGCCCCGTCACCCGCGCCTGTTCGTGCCCCAGTTCAGTGAGCTGATCGTACGTCGCCTCCATCTCCCCCTCCGCGACATTGTCGGTGTGCAGCCCACCGGAATTCGCCTGACCGTGGCGAACCAGATAGAGAATCCCCATTGCTACCGCTCCCAAAACAAACTCGCAAAAACCTGGTGACGTGAAAATCGAGCTTATAACATGTCGTACATGCCACACGGGACAAACCGAGCCACTCGCAAGACCGGCCTCACCCCACGCGCCCGAGAGCGACGAGCAACCATCCTCAACGCGGCGCGCGAAGTTTTCGTGCGCGATGGCTACCACGAAGCGAAGCTCACCCAGATCGCCCGCGAGGCACATTGTTCCGTCGGCACGCTCTACACCTACTTCGAAGACAGGGATGACCTCCTGGCCGCGGTGCTGAACCAGGTGGAGGAGGAAATGCGTGGTAGCGGTGGAAAACACCTCAACTTCCACAGCGCCTCCGCGGTTCGTCGTTCCATCACGGAGGTCAACCGTCAGTACCTGACCACCTTCCAGCGCAACGCCCGCGAAATGGCGCTGATGGATCAGGTAGCACAGATCGATCCGAATTTTCGGGAGCAACGACGCCAACGCGCCCGCCGCTTTGTGGATCGGAACACTCGCATGATTGAGCAGCTGCAGCAGAACGGGGTTATCCCCGTCGCCGAGGATCCAGAGATGCTCGCCGCTTCCCTGTCCGGCATGGTCAGCCGTTTGGCGTACAGCATGTTCGTTGAGAAGTATTTCGGGGAGCCCAACCAGCGGACGCTCGACCGCGTTCTGGCTACCGCCAACAAGGTCTGGTTCACAGCGCTCGGGATCTAGTGCGCTGAACAGGTAAAACGCCACAACTTTTCCACGTTTTCCCCGAACGCCATTTATTGAATCAGATTTCATTTTATGATTGGGATCACACCGACACCCGACACTCGAGCACCCCGAAGGATCCCCCTCATGAGTTCTTACGATTTCACCGGGCTCACCGCCATCGTCACCGGCGGCACCCGCGGCATCGGCCACGCCACCGCACTGAAGCTTGCAGCCAGCGGAGCGAACGTGGTCATCACCGGACGCAAGCCAGAAACAGTCACCCCCGCCGCCGAAGAGCTGCAGGCCGAGGCACAGAAGCTCAACCCCAATGCCGGCCGCGTACTGGGAATCGCCGCGCACGTAGCCGACCCAGAGGCAGCGAAGATGGCCTGCGCCAAGGCCGTTGAAGAGTTCGGCCGACTCGACGTCCTCATCAACAACGCCGGCACGAACCCCGCCTTCGGCCCAGTGCACAAGCAGTCCGCGGACATCATGGCGAAGGTGTTCCAGATCAACACCATCGGCCCGGTCATCTGGACCAGCGCCGCGATCGAGGCAGGCCTCGGCAAGGCCGCCCGCGATGGCGCCGACGGCAGCCCCGGCACCACTGACGGCCCCGCAGGCGCGGTCGTGAACGTCTCCAGCATCGGCGCACTGACCATGGAGGACTACATCGGCGTGTACAACGCCTCCAAGGCCGCCCTGTTGCACTTGTCCAAGCAGATGGCGCGCGAACTGGCTCCACGCATCCGCGTGAACAGCATCTCCCCCGGCGTGGTGCGCACCAAGCTCTCGGAGGCGCTATGGAAGGAAAACGAAGACTCCACCTCCACCCTCATCCCCGCCGGGCGCATCGGCGAACCAGAGGACATCGCAGACGCCATCGCATTCCTTGCCGCACCGACCAGCTCCTGGCTGACCGGCGAAAACCTCGTGGTCGACGGCGGAATGCTCGTCGGCAACAAGACGATCGACGTCACCACACCCGGACAATCCAACTCCGCTGACACGCCGGCCGGCGGACGATCTGGCGTCGAAAGGTAACAAACAGTGGACTTCCAACACAGCGAACGATCCCTGGAATACCAGGGCAAGCTCACCGAGTTCATGGACGAATGCGTCTACCCGGCGGAGGCGGTGTACGAACAGCAGATGCGCGAATCGGGCGACCCGCACCACTTCCCCGCCGTCCTCGCGGAGCTGAAGAACGAGGCGAAAATGCGTGGCCTGTGGAACCTCTTCCACCCTCACCTTGGCGCTGGCGGCGCGGACGCAGCAACCACCGGCGGCGATAGCAACCGCCCCGGCCTGACCAACGCCGAATACGCACCCCTCGCAGAGATCATGGGCCGGTCCATCCACCTCGCCCCCGAGGCCTGCAACTGCAGCGCCCCCGACACGGGCAACATGGAGGTCTTCGAGCTTTACGGCACCGACGAGCACCGGGAGAAGTACCTGGAACCCCTACTCAGCGGCGAAATCCGCTCTGCCTTCGCCATGACGGAACCCGGGGTTGCTTCTAGCGACGCCACCAACGTCCGCATGAGCATGGAACGCACAGACGGCGGCTACGTACTCAACGGCCGCAAGTGGTTCACTTCCAACGGCATGCACCCGCACCTCAAGGTCATGATCGTGATGGGCAAGACCAGCCCGGATGCGGAGATCCACCGCCAGCAGTCCATGCTCGCCGTCCCGGCGGACGCCCCCGGCGTGACCATCGTGCGGAACCTGCCGGTGTTCGGCTACCACGACCGCGAGCGGCAGGCGCTGGCCTACTGGCACGTCCTAGGTCTGTGGAAGGTGGCGATCATCGTCGAGGGCGTGGTCCGCCGAGTGATGAACAACCCCTCCAACCAGGCGATTTCCGGAGCTCCGACCCAGGAGATGGTGGAGTGGATCGTCAACCAGGCGGCCATCACCGCCCGCGAGTACGGTTTTTAGTCCACCATCAGGGACTCGTCATCGCTGGCCAGCAACCGGCCAGCGTTCTTGCCGAGCATGAGCGTGTAAATCTGCTCGATGTGGATCAGTACCGCCATCTTCGGCGGGTTATGCCCCATCTCCTCGGCGTACTTCACCGCTGCATCCCACACCGGCCCTTCGTGGAATAGCTCCGCGGGGCCGATGAACCGGTACCCATCCAGCTCTGCCCAATCCACGACCGCGACAGCGGCCTTCGATCCAGCCCGGAGGTTTTCCAGGTGTTGCCGGCCGGTGTTTTCGTTGTAGATCAGCGTCTCGTCATCCCACACGCGCAGGCTGCGCTTCGGACCGATGTCCGGCAGCAGCGTCTCGCCGTCGGTCACAGTTGCCAGGTACGGCAGCTGTGCATCAATCATGTCTTTCATTTCTTGGGTTAGCTTCGCCATGAGCTCTGTCCTTTCTTTTTCTGGTTTTCTCTGGCGGTTTTTCCGCACCGCGCTGTCGGTCGCGCGATGTGAAGTTGGCTACACCGCGCACTCTACACAAAAGTTCAAGTCATTGTTGTTGTAAAGTTCGTATTATTGAACTTTGGACGCCACCTTCCCGTGGCCGGCTACCCCAGCCAACAACACGACCAACTACCCAAGCCGTAAAGGACCTCTCCCCCAATGCAACCAACCGCGGTCTCGCAGCCGCGCATCGTCTACTTCTCCTCAGCCTCCGAAAACACCCGACGATTCGTCGACAAGTTGGACATTCCCGCCCGCCGCATCCCCTTGCGGCGCAAGGAGCCGGAGCTCATCGTTGACGAGCCCTATGTGCTCATCACCCCCACCTATGGCGGAGGTGACCCGCGGAAGGCGGTGCCCAGGCAAGTCATCAACTTCCTCAACGATCCGCATAACCGCTCCCTCATCAGGGGTGTGATCACCAGCGGAAACAGGAACTTCGGCACAGCCTACTGCTGCGCCGGACCAACCATCGCCGCCAAGTGCCGGGTGCCGGAGCTCTATCGCTTTGAGCTACTCGGCACAGCCCGCGATGTTGCCCGTGTTCGGGAAGGCATCCGGGAGTTCTGGAATCGGACTGGCGGGGAGATGTGGCGTCCATAAGACAGAGCAAGAGAACACGAGCAAGAAGACACGATCGAGAAGAATCAGAAAGGAAACAATGAGCTACCTCACGCGCTCCCAAACCCCACCCCAATGGCCACACGACCCCGCCCGGCCACTGCGGCCGGTGAATTGGAACCGGCTGGACGACCAAAAGGATCTGGAGATCTGGCAGCGGCTGACCAGCAACTTCTGGCTGCCGGAAAAAGTACCGCTGTCCAACGACCTGCCGACCTGGAACGCACTGACGGACGCAGAACGCGAGCTGACCACCAAGGTATTCACCGGGCTCACACTGCTGGATACTGTGCAGGCGACCGTTGGCGAGATCAGCCAGATCCCGGATGCCCGCACCGAACACGAACAAGCGGTCTACGCCAACATCGCCTTTATGCAGGCCGTTCACGCGCGCAGCTACAGCAGTGTGTTCAGCACGATGTGCAGCAGCGAGGAAATCAACGCCGCCTATACCTGGGCTGTTGACAACCCCGCGCTGCAGCGCCGAGCGACGGCCGTAATGCAGCACTACTACGGGGACGATCCGCTTAAGCGGAAGGTCGCCGCCACGCTACTGTCCTCCCTGCTGCTTTACGCCGGGTTCTACCTACCGCTGTGGTTTAGCTGCCGTGGCACGCTGATGAATACAGCCGACATGATCCGACTGATCCTGCGGGACAAGGCCGTCCACGGGTACTACTCGGGATACAAGTTCCAGCGGGGGCTGGAGGCCCACCCGGAGCGCACGGCAGAGCTCGAGGAGTTCACGTTCGCGCTAGTGGAGGAGCTGCTAGAGCTGGAGAAGGAGTATTCCGGAGACCTGTACGGCGGAACCCTACCCGGCGAGAAATCGCTGATCGACGGCGTGATGGCGTTCGTGCACTACAACGCGGATAAGGCGCTGATGAATCTGGGGTATCCGCCGCAGTACGAAGACGAAGCAGCGAAAACGGAGCCGGAAATCATCGCCGCCCTGGCGCCGGATTCCAACGAGACGCACGACTTCTTTAGCGGCTCCGGATCCTCCTACGTGATCGGGCGGGCGGAGTCGACGGAGGAGGACGACTGGGATTTCTAGCGGCGCTAGGCCTAGCCCTCCGCGACGTCGTTGATGACGATCGTCTGGTCGCGGCCCGGGCCAACGCCGATGTAGGAGATCCGGCAGCCGGACAGCTCCTCCAGGCGCTTGACGTAGTCCTGCGCCTTCTGCGGCAGCTCTTCGAAGGTCTTGCAGTCCGTGATGTCCTCGTCCCACGCGGGCATGGTCTCGTAGATCGGGGTGGCGTGGTGGAACTCGGTCTGCGTCATTGGCATTTCGTCGTGGCGCACACCGTCGACGTCGTAGGCCACGCAGATCGGGATCTCGCCGATTCCGGTCAGCACGTCCAGCTTCGTCAGGAAGTAGTCGGTAAAGCCGTTCACGCGGGAGGCGTAGCGGGCAATCACAGAGTCGTACCAGCCGCAGCGGCGCTTGCGTCCGGTGTTCACACCGACCTCGCCGCCGGTGGTCTGCAGGAACTCGCCCCATTTGTCGAACAGCTCGGTCGGGAACGGACCGGCACCCACGCGGGTGGTGTAGGCCTTGATGATGCCCAGCGATGCCGTGATGCGCGTCGGCCCGATGCCGGTGCCCACGCACGCGCCGCCGGTGGTGGGGTTAGAGGAAGTCACGAAAGGATACGTGCCGTGGTCCACGTCTAGCATCGTCGCCTGGCCGCCTTCCATCAGCACAGACTTACCGGCGTCCAGAGCCTTATTCAGCTCCGTCGTCGCATCGATCAACATCGGCTTGAGGCGATCGGCGTAGGACAGGAAGTAGTCCACAACCTCGTCCACGTCGACGGCGCGGCGGTTGTAGATCTTCACCAGGATCTGGTTTTTCTGGTCCAGCGCCGATTCGATCTTCTGGCGCAGGATGGATTCGTCCAGCAAGTCCTGGGCACGGATGCCCACGCGGGAGACTTTGTCGGCGTAGGTCGGGCCGATTCCGCGGCCAGTGGTGCCGATGGCGCGCTTGCCCAGGAAGCGCTCGGCCACGCGGTCGATCGCCACGTGGTAGGGCGCCACCAGCTGTGCGTTGGCGGACACGCGCAGGCGGGAGGCGTTTGCTCCGCGAGCTTCCAACCCGTCGATCTCCTCGAACAGCGCCTCCAGGTTCACCACGCAGCCGTTGCCGATGATGGGCGTAGCGTTTTCGGACAGAACACCTGCGGGCAGCAGCTTGAGCTCATACTTTTCGCCGCCGACGACGACAGTGTGGCCCGCATTATTGCCACCGTTGGGCTTAACTACGTAGTCGACCCTTCCACCCAGAATGTCGGTAGCTTTGCCCTTACCTTCGTCGCCCCACTGGGCACCCACGACAATGATCGCTGCCATGAAACCTAAAACACGTCCTCTGCTTTTGTACTGATGTACTCGTGGTTGTAGCCCCACGCGACACATCTTCACAGGCTGTCATTGATCGGGCGGGGCACTAAGACGTTTAACTATTCTAGTACGTCGCCGGTGGTTGTGGCACTCGCTATGGTGGGTTTCTATGTTGTTCTTGTTGCGTTGCGATATTCCCGCCAGCGATCGGCTGCGCGATCCCGTGTTGCCAGGCGAGGCCGTGGAGTGCCTCGATCTTTCCGCCGTCCCCACCCGCAAGGAGCTGCGCTTCTTGGATGATCTGGAGCGCTTCGTGGTGGGTTCTACTCCGTCGTTGGACGAGTTGATGCAGCGCCCCGATGCGCCCCACTTGGGCACCCCGCAGCCCGATCCGCACCAGGTCAGCGAGCGTGTGCGCGTGATCGTGCATGGCAGCGATGCCGCGGTGGCCGCCGTGGTCTCTAAGTTGATGCGCATTGATGCCCTCTGGGTCGAGGTTGGGTTTATCCCTTCCAGCGCTTCGTCGGTCGCTCTTTCTTGGGGTCTGGACGCCACCTTCTCCCCCGCCCAGCACCTCACCTTCGCGCTCGCCTCCCCGGCTGTGCCAACTCCGGTCATCCGTGACGATCACGGGGTGGTGACGTTGGGGGTCGCGGAGGTGACCGGTCCGGTGAGCTCGGCTGGCAAGGCTGGCTCGGCAGGCTCGGCGGGAGAGGCCGAAGATGCGGCGGAGATGATCGGCGAAGTTATTGTCGATTCCGAGGTTCTGTACGAGCAGAACAAGGCCGGAACCAGCGACTTCAATAACGGCGTGCGCCTGGTCCCCACCCCGGATGCTCCGGGGTTGGCGGCGGTGCAGCGCCCACCGTTGCCGCGGAAGGGCTGGTTCGGGCGCACGAAAAAGCCCCGCAGTACCGTCTCGCCGACGGTGCTGCGGGGGCGGGCCTTACAGGCCGGAGGGGTGGATCTGGCGGTCACCCGTGATGGGGTGCGCCATCCCCGCCCGCTGAAGTCGGTGACGTTTTACCGCCACCTGCGGGATGGGCAGTTCGTGCGAAACTAAGCTCGCCCGCAATTAGCGGACGTAGCCGTGGGCGCGAGCCCAGTTGTACAGGCCGAACAGACCGGCGCCGATAGCAATCGTTCCGAACAGGGCTGCGAAGAACTTACCCAGCGGACTGGAACCAGCGACTCCGCTGGAGCTGCTGGAGCCGTTGCTGGACCCGGAGCTTCCGCTCGGCTTCTCCTGCTTTTCTACGTTCACCTTCAGCTCCACGGTGGAGGTCGATCCATCCGGGTAAGTGACTACGACCGGAACGGTGTAGTCGCCCGGCTTCACATCCTTGCCCGGCTTCAGGGTCACGGTGCCATCTGGGTTGACGGTGGCCCACTCAGGTGCACCCTCACCAGCGGTGAACTTAGCACCTTCGCCGGTATCACCCGGCACCTTGGAGGTGACGGTCTCGCCCGGCTTCACGGAGACATCCTCGAAGGAAGGATCGTGGATCTCGTTGGCAGGCTTCACGGTGACGGTGACGTTCACGGTCGTGTCGTCGCCGGAACCGTCCTTGTAGGAGACCTTCACCGGAACGGTGTACTCCTTGGCCTCAACATCCGTGCCCGGCTTGGCGGTTACGGTGCCGTCTGGGTTGACCGTGACCCACTCCGGAGCCTCCTCGCCCTTCTCGTAGGTCGCGCCCTCAGCCACATCGGTCGGAGCCGGAGCGGTCACTTCGTCACCCTGCTTCACGGTCACGTCCGAGTAGGTCGGATCGTGGATTTCGTTGGCGGGTTTCACGGTCACGGTAACCACGGCAGTAGTGCGGTCAGCCGAGTCATCTCCGTAGATGACCGTCACCGGGATCTGGTACTCACCCGGCTTAACTTCAAGACCCGGACGTGCCTCGAGGCTGCCATCCTTGTTCAGGGTGACCCAGTTCGGTGCGCCTGCACCCAGGGAGTACTCGGCGTCCGCAGCGCTGCCCTCAGGGGCAGCAACAGTGGCGGTCTCTTCCTGCTTTACCGCGATCGGCTTGTAGGTCGGATCATGTAGCTCGTTGATGGCGCGCTCCGTGACCGTGACCTTCAGCTCGGCCTTGTCGGTAGTACCATCGGGGTAGGTAACCGTAACTGGGACGGCGTAATCCTTAGTGTCAACGTCACCGCCCGGGTTCAGCTGAACAACGCCCTTGCCATCGATAGTTGCCCAGTCCGGAGCACCCTCAGCCAGGGCGAACTTGGTGCCCTCCGGCAAACCCTCGATGGCAGGAGTCTTTGCGGAACGGTTGGCCTGCACGGTGATGCTGCCATACTCCGGGGAGTAAATCTGGTTGTCCGGCTTCTTGGTGACGGTCACCTTAGCAGTTGCTTCGTCGGTGGACCCGTCGTCATACGTGACGACCACCGGAACGGTGTAATCCTTGACTTCGGTCTCCAGGGTGGGCTTTGCCTCGATAGAACCATCCTCGTTGACGGTGACCCACTCCGGCGCACCCTCACCAGCGGTAACCTTCGCACCCTCCGGCAGCCCCTCTGGGGCGGCGACAGTGGCGGTGCTCTCCTGCTCGACGGTGGTCTCGCCGAATTGCGGATCGTGCAACTCGTTGGTGTGCGTGACCTTCACGTGGACGTTAACCACAGTGTCATCCTTGGACTGGTCCGGATAGCGGACAACGACTGGAACGGTGTAGTCGCCTGGTTTCACTTCCCGGCTGGGCTTTACGGTGACGGTGCCATCTTCAGCAACGGTGGCCCATTCCGGTGCATTTTCTCCAGCTGCAAACGTTGCGCCCTCGGCGACATCCTTTGGAGCCTCGACAGTCTCGGTATCCAGCTGCTTAACAGTCACTTCTGCGTACTGCGGATCGTGCTGTTCCGCCAGGGGCTTCTCCTTCACCGTCACGTTCACGACAGTGTTGTCCGCTGAAGAGTCCGGATAGGTGACAACAACCGGGACGGTATAGTCACCCGGCTCCACATCCAGGCCAGGCTTAACGGTGACGGTGCCGTCCTCAGCGACAGTTGCCCACTCCGGAGCATTGGCGCCCTTGGCGTAGGTAGTGCCCGCCGGAGCCTGCGCAGCATTCTTCGCGGTAGCAGCATCCTGCTGTTTCACGGTCACATTGGAGTACTTGGGCTCCAAAGCATTAGAGTACGGCTTGACCTCGGTGGCACCCAGCGGCTTGTATTGGTCGGTTCGACAAGCAACCCTCAGTCCGACTCTGAACCTCAATTGCCCTTCACCGTAGAACATATTGTTGTTATTTACACGGCCCGAGGTGTCGTTCTTCAGATACTCCGTCGGAGTTTGAATCTCTAGTTTGCCAGCATTCTTCGCCTTCAGTTTCACCTCGAGTGGCATAAAATCGACAAAAACGGATGTACTGGAGAGCTTTCCGGGCTTCATCATTTTTTCAACTGTTAGGACATGCTTATCTAAAGTAGCGTCCAAATTAGAGCCGACAAGCTCAACGTCGTCTGGAATATAGAAACGCACCTTGTTTCTTTGAGTGTTTCCGCTTTCGAAACTTGGGTTTATACCCAGTACTGATCCGAGTTTGGGGTCAGAAACCACAAGACGATCAATATTGATCTTTGCGGTTACCACCTCATTCTGGTGAGCAGTTTCCGGCATTTCCACATGCACTTGTCCCGCAAAGTCCATATTCTCATTTGCGAGGCCACCACCAGCAGAAATATTACATTTCAGCGGCAGGGTCGTATCCTGCGTCTTGTTGGCCGTGGCGGCCTGGGCAGCTACCGGAGAGAACGGGGACTGTGGGACAGCCGTGGCGGTCAGCACCAGGCTGGAGGCAGCCGCGACAGCAATCATGGCGCGGCGGGAACGGAGAAACATCATAGGAGACACCTCATATTCGAGTGAGACGACATTAAGTCGGAGCGGGGAACAATTCCCCAACTTCTTTAAGAATCTACTATCGCCACTCTTAAGGTTCCACTCGTAGCCCCCGCTTATCCCTCCTGGTCGCCCCAGACTTCCGGTGGCTGCCACGGCCTATCCACTGTCGGCCGCAGGAACGCCATAGCCGACTCCCGCGAATAGCCACAGACCTGCAGGGCGTCAACAATAATCGACCGGCACTGCGCCAACACGACCATGCCCGACAAGCCCGTACCCTCAGCAACCTGTAGGTCCGCCTCCGCGCCCAGCTTCTGCAGTGCGCGGACGATCTCCGGGATCTCCACGGCCTCGTCGCGAGTGCCGCGCGTGCCGCCCTCCGCGAACAACGCGCCTAGCTGCCCCAGTTCGTTGGAGATACTGCGTATCAGCTCGACCATTTCCTCCGGGGGATCGACCTCGTCCATGATCATGATCTCCGCCCGGCGCGCCAACACACGCGTATTGCGCATGACGTTATCGACGGGCACCAGGATGCGGCTCATCGTCCTAGCGTGCCGCCTGGCCGTCCAATAGATCGGCGAGACCGCCACGACCTCCGACCCGCCGCCCACACTGGTCAGCAGCGCATTGACGTTCGTCTGCGTACCGCGTGCGATCTCCAAAGCCTTGGTGATCTTGGAGGCATCACGTTCGGCCATCCCCTGCGCCACGTCGTCCATCACCAGCGAGGCCTTCGACACCAGCACGGATACCTCCCGCCGAGCCGGGCGCAACGGCGAGTTCGGCACCATCGCCAACACCACAATGCCGATCACTCCACCGATCAGCGCGTCTATCATGCGGTCCCACGAACCAGAAGACCCGGGCGGCAGGATCGTCGCCACCAGCACCGCGGAACTAGCGGCCTGGAAAGCCACAGAGACCGACTTATCCACGAATATCGCCGCCAGAATGGCGAACAGCACCACCACCGAGACCTGCCAGTACCCGCTGCCAATGTTGCTGATCACCAAGTCGCCGATGCCCACACCCACGGAGGCTCCCAACACCAGCTCGAAGCCGCGGCGCAGGCGTTTACCGGCGCTCACCCCCAGGCTCAGCACCGCTGCGATGGGCGCGAAGAAAGCCTGCTGGTGGTCAAAGATCTGTTCCGCGATAAGCAGCGCCAGGCCAGCGCCGATGGCGCACTGAATCGCGAAGACTAACCCCTCGCGCACGCGGATTGCACCCTGCACCGGGGCGATCCGGCGCAGGTTCCGGGCTGCTGCGCGCACTCCGGGGCGCAGGCGGTTGGCCGGCTCGCCCCACATTTCCTTCGCGGTTCGTGGCCGCCGTCGTGGTTCTGCCATGCCCGCCAGTTTAGGTGGTCACGTCCGCCCACACCGCCAGATGGTCGGTACCTGGGATCCGCTTCGTCCCGCCGCCCAAACACTCGCCGGTAGTCATGATGTGGTCCAGGCGAATCACCGGGAATACCGCCGGCCACGTCGGCGTGTGCGCCAGGTGCCCGGTGCAGTCGCTGAGTTCAAAGTCGCGGTAACGCGGATGGCTGCGCGTAGCGTTGAAGTCACCGGCCAGCACCAGGTGGCGCCGCGAGTTCGCCCAATCGCTGAGGCTCGCTAGATCCTGCTCCCACGCCTTGCGGTCGTCCTTCGCAGGCGCCACCGCATGCACGCCCACGAACTCACTGTTACCGTGCAGCGGCGCATTCACGCGCGGAGTTTGGAAGCGGGTCAACCCCCGCACCATGTTGCCGTGCGCCCCCCTTTTTTCTTTAAATGACGCCGACACCAGGCCCACAACATTATCCGCCCGATCGTTGCCAGGACGCGGCTTAGTTAAAGGTTCATAGCCAGTCTGTTCCGCGACCTTTTCCACTTCCTCCGCATTCGTTTCGATGAGGAATACGACATCGGGTTTGAGCTCCTCGATGGCACGGGCGATTCGCTTGTCGTCGGCTTGTCCCCAGTATGTGTTGAGGGAGAATACTCGGGTGGAAGTGTGGGCGTCCGAAAAATTGGGCGCAGGTACGCGCGGGACGATCAAGACCGCCAATAAAGCTAGAACCGCGCACAGCGCCGCGCGGCGAATAGAGCGGAGGATGCCAATGCCGGCCGCGGCGAGCACCCCGGCGACCCACGAGCTCGCCTGGATTTCGGCGACGAAGGGCCACGCGGCGGTGGTCTGCGCCGGCCAGAGGATGCTGGACAGCCACACCATGGCCACCACCACTGCGGCTATGCAGAGGTTGCGATTCGCCACAGGGTAGGGCGTTGGTTGGGAGAATGAACGGCGCTTGCTCATTTCCTTATTCGGAGGTTCCTTAACAATCCAGCCTGGCTATCCAGTTGTACCAGTTAGCTTTCCGAGCTATCCAGCCCCAGAGCCGGGGCTGCTGCCGGGTCGCAGTCGTGCAGGAGGTTCAGGCAGCGCACGACCTCATCGTCCTCGCCGAGGGCGCGGGCGGTCTGCACGAGGGCACCAATGGCCCGCAGTACACCCTGGTTGGGAACGTGATCCCACGGCACCGGGCCGGTTCCGCGCCAGCCGTTACCACGCAGGGCATCCAGGCCACGGTGGTAGCCGGTGCGGGCGCAGGCATAAGCCTGAACGGCTTGTCCTTCGGCCAGCAGCACCTCCGCCAGGGCTGCCCAGGCGCCGGAATCCTTCAGGTTGTCAGCGACAACCTCTTCCAGCGCTTCGCGCGACTGCGGGGTTGCTGCGCCTGCGGCATCAGCGTCTGCAGCTGCGGCCTCCGCGGCCTCCGCGACGGGAACGGAGCTTGCTAGCTCCTGCGGCAGGCGCACCTCCGGGTGCTCCGCGCCAAAGAGGTCTCGACTACGACGAATCTGTTCTGCCATGGTGCTTGTGAAGCCTACTTGGCTACGGAGGTGCCAGCGGAGTGCAGGTCGTTGCAGGCCTCCACCACGCGAACGGACATTGCCTCCTCGGCCTGCTTCAGGTAGGAGCGCGGGTCGTAAACCTTCTTGTTGCCGACCTCGCCGTCGATCTTCAGCACACCATCGAAGTTGGTGAACATGTGGCGGGCAACCGGGTTGGTGAACGCGTACTGGGTATCGGTATCGACGTTCATCTTGATCACGCCATAGCGCAGGGACTCCTCGATCTTCTCCTTCTCAGAGCCGGAGCCGCCGTGGAACACGAAGTCGAACGGGTTGGAACCCTCAGCCAGGCCCAGTTTCTTCTCTGCAACCTTCTGGCCCATGTCCAGAACCTCCGGGCGCAGCTTCACGTTGCCCGGCTTGTACACGCCGTGGACGTTACCGAAGGTAGCGGCCAGCAGGTAGCGACCGTTTTCGCCGGTACCCAGGGCATCGACAGTCTTCAGGAAGTCCTCTTCGGTGGTGTACAGGTTAGCGCCAGCCTTGGCCTCCACGCCATCTTCCTCGCCACCAACAACACCGATCTCAACCTCGAGGATGATCTTGGCCTTCTGTGCATCCGCCAGCAGCTCCTTGGCGATCTCCAGGTTCTCGTCGATCGGGATGGCGGAACCGTCCCACATGTGGGACTGGAACAGCGGGTTCTCGCCAGCCTCCACGCGCTTGCGGGAGATCTCCATCAGCGGGCGAACGTACTCGTCCAGAACTTCCTTCTGGCAGTGGTCGGTGTGCAGGGCAACGTTCACGCCGTAGTGCTTAGCAGCCTGGTGAGCAAACGCAGCCAGCGCCTCCGCACCCGCAACCATGTTCTTCACGGCCAGACCGGAACCGAACTGGGCACCGCCGGTAGAGAACTGGATGATGCCGTCGGACTCCGCATCCGCAAAGCCCTTCAGAGCAGCATTGATGGTCTCAGAAGAAGTGCAGTTGATGGCGGGGTATGCGAAGCCGTTTTCCTTCGCATTGTCCAGCATGTCGCGGTACACGTCGGGGGTTGCAATAGGCATTTCGATGCTCCTTAGATATGAACCTGAATAAGTCCGGTTTGTCTCCGCCCACAATTATGCCCACAATTCCCACGCCGTGCAGTCACTCCAGCTAGAGCGCCCCCGCAGCACTCACCCGCGCCCCCGCAGCACTCACCCGCGCCGCCGCCTCCATCAGCATCCACCCGGAAAGCTGCACAGACAGATCCCGCTCCGCAATGTCGGAGCTCGCCACCGCCC
Organism: Corynebacterium sp. LK28; assembly: GCF_014335105.1. Lineage (NCBI taxonomy): Bacteria > Bacillati > Actinomycetota > Actinomycetes > Mycobacteriales > Corynebacteriaceae > Corynebacterium > Corynebacterium sp. LK28. The sequence continues at coordinate 124,778 of NZ_PDGZ01000008.1, forward strand.
CCGCAATCGTCGCGCCAACCAGCCCACCGGCCTGCGGCATCGTCGCATCCTTCGTCCAGTCAGCAGAGAACACCGGCAGGCCATCGACCTCCAGTCGGAAGCGCCACACCTGCTCGGCTGTCGCCAACACAATTCGCCGGGCTATGGCTACAGATTCCGTGCCGTGCCGACCTGGCGTCGGCAAACACTCAACAACAAGAGAAAGATAACGCGCAAGAATGCCATTAAACAGCCCGCCGTCGCCACCGCCAGTGCGCACATTGATCGCGCCGTCGTGGTCCGTCATGTGATTCTCGATCGCGCGGAGCAGGCCATGGATGCGGGTTATTTCTTTGACGCCCACATCTGAGACCTCCTCATCCCCCACACCAGCTGCACGTCTGCGCGCGCGGGCGAGCTCCACGCATGCGCCCAGCATCACGCCCTGGCAATAAGGGTGCAGTGCGGTGACGGGCTCCGGGCCGGCCATCCGCATGTGGATACCGTCCATGACCAGGCCGTCTTCGTTGATGAGGTTGTCGAAGGTCCAGTCGACCAGGCGCTCCGCGGTCTCGATGTCGCCATTGCGGGCAGCCAGGATCGCGGCGGGGCCGTTGGTGGGGACGTTGTAGAAAGTCTCGTTCGTGCGCCACGGCAGCACGCCCGTGAGGCTGTCCACACCCTCGAAAATGTTTTCCACCAGCGGTTCCAGGTCGCGGTCGGCGTTGAGCTTGGCGTTGATTTTCGGCTCGTTCGCAGCGCGCTGGAGGGCGAGGGCGAGCCATGCCTTGTCGTCGTAGTAGTTATTGGCGGACAGGCGGGAGATGTTGCGGATGCGCATGGCGCGGAGGTGGCGGCGGATCGCGTGAATCCGCGACGTGGTGGGGCGGCGGACGGCTGCATCGATGAGGTTGTCGATGTAGTGAGCCTGCCACCAGTAGTGCCAGCGGACGAACAGCCGGTCGCGAGTGGTCGGCGGCCAGGCGATAATCCCCAGCGTGGTGCGGGGGATGCCCCAGAGCCGGCTGGCGTGGCGCTCGTAAACCGCCTGGTAGGCGAGGTCTGCGCGGTGATCCCAGCGCTCCCTGAATTCCTGGGTGGGGTGGGTTGGTTGAGGTGTGTGGGTGAGTTGGGTTGGTTGGGTTGGTTGGGTTGTAGCCGCAGCCTGCTCTTCCGCCGGTTTGCCAACCCCAGCCTGCTCTTCCGCCGGTTCAGCGTCAGCCTGCTCTTCCGCCGGCTCGCCAACCGCGGCCTGTCCCTGCGCCACGGCCACATTCTCCCCCACCTCAGAACCCTTTTGACCTGCAGAAATAGTCGACTTTTCCGTAGGAACCTGAGTCTCCTCTACGGAGCTCCGGTCTCCCTGAGCCGCCTTGCTATCCCGCTTGCCCTTGCCGGGAAGATTGAACACTTTGCACACCTCACTCGGTTGTAGCGCTTTGCGAACCAGTCTAGCCATCATCCTGCTGGCTCTATCTGGCGTGGAATGTCGCTAGATCGGGATTGCGCGAGCCCACGGGGTAGCAAATGTCGCTAGATCGGGATTTCATCCGTCCGCAGAACGGCAAATGTCGCTAGAACGGGAATCCGTTAAAGACAACCCTTTTCATCTATCTAAACACGCAGGTCAAAGCGTTTCTAATTTTCGGTGCCAACCTTTTGCTTCCACAGATTCCCGATCTAGCGACATTTGGCGAGCTGGATCCCCATTTCCGCCTCCTCAAAGCTGACCTATTCCCGTTCTAACGACATTTGGCACTCGAATAGTCCAATGCAGCCCCATGCACGCCTCGCAAACACCCCATGCAAACCCAAGCAAGCCCAGGCAAGCCCATATAGAGACCGGAATGTCGGAAATCTTGCAACCCAGGAGACTTAAGTGTCGGAAAAGTTGCAGAATAGGCAGCGCAGAATGGCTAAGTGTCGGAAAAGTTGCAAAACGTTATTGGTGACTATTCGCAGTAATGTAAATGTGCAGGTCAGAACGTTTTATTCGGTCGAGTCTCGGCGATGACTCCGAAGAAATACCACTTTTCCGACATTTTGGACATCCAGAACCTGACTAGGCGGAATTAGGGGAAGACTGACAGACTGGCAGGCCAGCAGCAGGGCACTAACAACCAGGCTGCTGGGCCGGGCCGGGCCACCGGGCCGCCGGGCTGGGCCGGGCCGGGCCACCGGGCCGCCGGGCTGGGCCGGGTCGGGCCACTGAGCCGGGCTGAGCCGGGCCACCAGGCCCAGCTACCAGACTGCCAGGCCCAGCTACCAGGCCTGAGACAGATCCGCGTGCTGGCGGATCCACGCATGCATCGCAATCCCAGCCGCCACACCTGCATTAATGGACCGCGTCGAACCAAACTGAGCAATAGAGACCGTCATCCGCGCAGCATCCTGCGCCTCCTGGGTCACACCCGGCCCCTCCTGGCCAAACAGCAGCAGGCACCGCTCCGGCAATTCCGCGGTCTCCAGCGGCACGCACCCCGGGGTGTTATCCACGGCCACCACAACTAGCCCCTCCTGGGCGGCAAATTCCAGCACCTCCCCGACCGTCGCATGGTGCTGTAAGTGCTGGTAGCGGTCGGTGACCATCGCTCCCCGCCGGTTCCACCGCCGCCGCCCAACAATGTGCACGGTATCCACCGCGAAGGCATTCGCAGTCCGCACGACGGTGCCGATGTTCGAGTCGTTTTCGAAGTTCTCGATGGCAATGTGCAGTGCGTGCCGGCGCGTATCAATGTCCGCAATAATCGCGGACTGCTTCCAGTACCGGTAAGCATCCACCACGTTGCGCGTGTCCCCGGCATCCAGCAGCTCGGAGTCGAAGCGCGGATCCGTCGGGCGGGGCTGGCCAGGGTGTTCATCTTCCCAGCTGCGCACCCCGCGAGGATGCTCCAGCCACTCCGTCGGTCCGGGTTTATCGTGTGATTCGGGGGAGGTCGGCGTCATAAAAATTACTAGGCAAGCCCCAGGTCGGACAGGCCCAGCAGAGAGCGGTACTCGACTCCCTCGGCCTCAATAACATCCTTGGCGCCAGTCGCGCGGTCAACGACGGTGGCCACGCCAACAACGGTCGCGCCAGCCTCGCGAGCTGCAGCGACAGCGGTCAGTGGGGAGTTGCCGGTGGTCGTCGTATCCTCGACGATCAGCACGCGCTTGCCCTCAATGTCCGGGCCTTCGATGCGGCGCTGCATGCCGTGCTTCTTGGCTTCCTTGCGCACGACGAACGCGTCGATGTCGCGCCCTGCCGCGCCCGCCGAACCCGCGTGCATAATCGCCGTCGCCACCGGATCCGCCCCAAGGGTCAGCCCGCCGACGTGGTCGTAATTCCAGTCGGCGGTCAGCTCGCGCAGCAGCTCGCCGATCAGCGGCGAGGCCTCGTGGTGCAGAGTGGCGCGGCGCAGGTCAACGTAGTAGTCGGCCTCCTTGCCGGAGGAAAGGGTCACGCGCCCGTGCACCACCGCCAGCTCCTTGACGAGCTCGGCCAGGCGCTGCTTCTTAGCTTCATCGATCATTGAGGTTTCTCCTTCTGGTCTGTGCCGTTGTCTTTGCCCGGTGGGGCTTATTGCTGGTCGTCTTCGACGACCTCGCCGTCGACGGTTTCGTACTCGATCGGTTCGATGGGTTCGGGGCGGGCGTGGCGTGCCTCTGGTGCGCGATGACGCCCACCGCTCCGCCGACGCTGCGTCACAGGAGACAGTCGAATTGCGGTGGACTTGGTCTCCTCGACTTCCTCGAAAATGGTGGCCTCTTCCGCATCATCGCGGATGACCTGCGCATATTGGGAGGCATGCGCGCTCATGTGCTCCGGGTCCTCGCCTAGGCGGGGGATGCCTCCATCGCGGCGGCGTCTGCGACCTGCGTGCACGTCGTCGTCCGCATCGTCGTAGTCTCCCACGGCAAAGCTGTCGAAGCTGCCCGTATCGCCACCTTCCCAGCGCGCATGGGTGCGGGAAGGGAAAGCCACTGGCTCGGCGGGCCGGGTGATGTCGGGGCGCTCTGGGTTCGGCACTTCGGCGTGCGCGGCAGCTTCCTCGCTGCGCTCTGCGCGCCCAGCCTGCCCGGCTTGCCCAGCTCCAGCTTGCCCGGTCTGCGCGCCAGGACTTTCGCCAGCGGCGGAAGCGTGGGCGTCACTACCGTCCGCGTCCTCGGCACCATCCGGAACGGCTCGCAGGTGGGCGCGACGGGAGGACGTCTCGGCGGCCTGTTCCTCGATCTCCTCCTGGTTCAGAGGGGCGTCGGTGTGCACCTGCAGTGGCCCACCGGGCTGGGGGCGCAGCTGGTCAGCGTAGAGCATCTCCAGCGGCGCGCTGGTCTGCGCCGGGGGCAGCACCATCGCTGCATCCACCAGGGAGTGCAGCCGTGGCAAGATCGCCTCCCACACGTGGAAATCCAGCTTGCGGGATACGCGCACGACGGTCCAGTTCTGCCCCCATGCCACGTCGGTGGCTACCTGCGACAAGGCGGCGAGGGCATCTTCCACGCGGGCGTCCAGCATGCGGTCCAGAGCGCGGACGTCGGTGGTGTATGCGGCGAACGGCGGCTGGTCTAGCAAGTCGGTTCGGCGCATCCCTGCGGGCTGCGCACTTCCCGCGGAATACAGCACCTGAACTGGGGATTCCTCCACCCGGCGCATCGCCATGAGCGTGGAGGACCCCATGTCGCCAATGTGCACCTGGTGGCCGTCGACGAATCCGCTGACAACCTCTCGCAGCGTGGGCACGCGGCCGTGCTGCGCGCCGGTGATGGCGACGGGCCAAGCGCGTGCCAGCTCGCTGTCTTCCTTCGTGTATTCGAAGCCGTTGTCGATCGCCCATTGACGACGCCGCCTCCGGGGAAAACCGAAACCAGCCATCCCGGTCGAGGACGCGGGCGTGGCTGCGACTACCTCTGATTCAGCTTCTTCGGGCTCAGCGTTGTATTCGACGTCGTCCTCATAGTCGGCGCCGTCATACTCAGCGCCATCATACTCGGCGCCATCAAACGCAGCGCCGTCGTATTCTTCGTACTCCCCGCCCTCGTACTCGGCGTAGTCGCCATCGTCATATTCGTACTCGGCGCCATCAAACGCAGCGCCGTCCTCCCCCTCGGGCACGTAGTCAGCGCCCGGGTAGTGGTCGGCATTGCCTTCGGCGGAATGCTCGGCATGCGCGGGCTGCTCGGCATGCGCGGGCGGCTCGAGCCCCTCAACGGAGGGATCCCCAGCAGCTTTTGCGCGCAGCAGCAACCACACGGCAAGACCCAGCAGGGCCAAGCCGACGATCAAAGCGACAATGGAACCGACCATAAACTACGGAATACGGAGAGGGTTTTTATTCGTTGGCCGCCTGGTAAGCCTCGGCGTCCATCAGCTCGCCTGCCTCGGTCACCTTAACCTCGTACAGCCAGCCCTCGCCGTAGGGATCCTCGTTGATCAGGCCTGCGTTGTCTTCCAGAGCCTCGTTAACAGCGACGACCTCGCCGGAAACCGGTGCGTAGATGTCAGAGACGGACTTGGTGGACTCAACCTCGCCGAAGGCCTCACCGGCCTCAACCTCGGTACCGACCTCGGGCAGTTCGACGAAGACGATGTCGCCCAGAGCCTCAGTAGCGATGTGGGTGATGCCCACGCGCACGGTCTCACCCTCCACGACAGCGGAGGTGTTAACCCACTCGTGCTCCTCGGAATACAGGAAGTCAGTTGGCAGTGCAGTCATTTTCTTTAGCCTCTCGTTTAAAAGTTTTCTGTAGTTATCTGCCCAAACCATACACCAGCGGGCAGACAACCCTGTGTGCGTTAGCCGCGTTCCCGCGCTACTCGCGCTTACTTCTCGTCCTACTCGCGCTTACTTCTCGCGCGAGTAGAACGGCAGCGCCACTACCTTGTACTCGTAGCGCTTTCCGCGGATATCCACTTCCACCGTCGCTCCCTCGGCAGCGGCGCCGGAGTTCACGGCGGACTTCGATACATATGCCATGGCCACCGGGTGACCCAGCGTCGGCGACAGCGCGCCGGAGGTTACGGTGCCGATGGCCTTCTCGCCGTCCGCTGCGAACACTTCGTATCCGCCACGGGCAGCGCGGCGACCTTCGCCAGCCAGCCCGATCAGGGTCTGCTCGGTGCCCTTGTCCTTGGCGGAGACGATGGCGTCCCGACCCACGAAAGAGTCCTTGGACTTCGTCGCCGCCAGAATCCCCAGACCTGCATCAACAGGGTTGAGCTTCAGCGACAGCTCATTGCCGTACAGCGGCATGCCGGCCTCCAGGCGCAGGGTGTCGCGGCACGCCAGGCCACACGGCAGGCCACCCAGCTGCGCGGCCTGATCCATGGCCTTGGTCCACACGGCCTCCGCACCGTCGTTGTCCACGATCAGCTCGAAGCCGTCCTCGCCGGTGTAGCCGGTGCGCGCCACCAGCACGGGCTGACCTGCGGCGATTCCCTTGAATGCCGCGTAGTAACCCAGCCCCTCGATGGCCTCGGCGACGGTCTCGCCAGCGCCGGAGGCCTCGGGTGCCTCCACAACGTTGTCCACGATCTCCAGCATCGCCGCTGCGGCCTTCGGACCCTGCACGGCGATCATGGAGGTCTGATCGGATTCGTTGTTGATCTCTAACTCAAAGCCATCGGTACGGCTCTGCAGTGCGGAAACCACGTTGTCTACGTTGCCTGCGTTGGGCACGATCAGGAACTCGTTCTCGCCCAAGCGGTAGGTGATCAGGTCGTCGATGATGCCGCCGGATTCGGTGCAGATCATCGAGTACTTTGCCTTGCCGATCTTCACTGCCGACAGCTTGGAGATCAGCGCGTGGTCCAGGTACTCCGCCGCCTGCGGGCCGGTCACGCGAACTTCGCCCATGTGGGAAAGGTCGAATACGCCCACGGCGTTGCGCACCGCGTGGTGCTCGTCGAGCTCACTGCCGTACTTCAGCGGCATGTCCCAACCGCCGAAGTCGGTGAAGCGCGCATCTAGCTTCTGGTGCACGCCATACAGCGCGGTCTTTTTAAGTTCGGTCATCTCTTGCTCTCCTTCTTCTCTTTGTGACGCCCTCAGCTCCAGCTATCCCTAGTCTTCGTTGATCGCGAAGTCTTCCAGGGGCGGGCAGGTGCACACGAGATTGCGGTCGCCATAGGCATTGTCGATACGACGCACGGGGGTGAAGTACTTGGTGTGCCGCAAGCTTGCCACCGGGTAGGCGGCCTTAGCGCGGCTGAAGTGTCCACCGGATACAGCTTCCTCGAAGTCGTCCCGCACAACAGAATAAGCGGTAAACGGCGCGTGGCGCAGAACGGACTGCTCGGCGGTGACCTTGCCGTCGATAACCTCCTGGATCTCGCCGTGGATGGTGATCATCGCCTCGATGAAGCGGTCCAGCTCTTCCTTGTCCTCCGATTCCGTCGGCTCCACCATGAGGGTGCCGGCGACGGGGAAGGCCAGGGTCGGGGCGTGGAAACCGAAGTCCATCAGGCGCTTGGACACGTCCTCGGCGGTGATGCCGGAGGCCTTCGTCAGCTCGCGCAGATCCAGGATGCACTCGTGGGCCACTAGGCCGGTGTCGCCCTTGTACAGTGTGGGGAAGTACTCCTCCAGCTTGCGGGAAACGTAGTTGGCGTTCACTAGCGCCATGCGGGAGGCCTCGGTCAGCCCCTCGTCACCCATCAGGGCGATGTAGGACCAGGTGATCGGCAGCACGCCAGCGGAGCCGTACCGGGCGCCGGAGACCGGCTGGCCGGTCTGCAGTGCGGCGTCGCCCTCAACCACATCGGCGTTCGGGTCGGTCGGCAGGAACGGGATCAGGTGCTCGGCAACACAGACCGGGCCAACGCCCGGGCCGCCACCGCCGTGCGGGATGGTGAAGGTCTTGTGCAGGTTCAGGTGGGATACGTCGCCGCCGAACTCGCCCGGCTGGGCCAGGCCGACCAGGGCGTTCAGGTTAGCGCCGTCGACGTACACCTGGCCGCCGGCCTCGTGCACCTTCTGGCAGACGTCGCGGACCTGCTCCTCGAACACGCCGTGGGTGGAGGGGTAGGTCAGCATGATGGCGGCGGTCTGCTCGCCGTACTTCTCCAGCTTCGCTTCCAGGTCCGGCACGTCGATGGAGCCATCCTCGGCGTTCTTCACGGCCACAACCTTCAGGCCGGCGAGTGCGGCGGAGGCAGCGTTGGTGCCGTGGGCGGAAGCCGGGATCAGAACGATATCGCGCTGGTCATCGCCACGGGACTGGTGGTAGCGGTGGATCGCCAGCAGACCCGCGAACTCGCCCTGGGAGCCCGCATTCGGCTGGACGGAGACCTTGGCGTAGCCGGTGATCTTCGCCAGGCGCTCCTCCAGGTCCTCGATGAGCTCCAGCCAGCCCTGCGCCTGCTCGGCCGGGACCTGCGGGTGGATGCCCGCGAAGCCCGGCCAGGTGATCGGCTCCATAGAGACGGCCGCGTTCAGCTTCATGGTGCAGGAACCCAGCGGGATCATCGTGCGGTCCAGCGCCAGGTCGCGGTCAGCCAGCTTGCGCATGTAGCGCATCATCTGGGTCTCGGAATCAATGGAGGTGAAGATCGGGTGGGTCAGGATCTCCTCGTCAGCCGGGCGCAGCACGCCAGCCTCGGCCAGCGGGCCGGCGGTAATGTCGAAGCCTGCGGAGGTGACCTCGCCGGTGCGGGATCCCAGTACCTCAATCAGCTTGGCGATGTCCTCGTCCGTGGTGGACTCGCCGACAGAGATGCCGACGAAGGAATCGTTAACCTGGCGCAGGTTGTAGCCTGCCTCGGCTGCAGCGCGCAGAGCCGAAGGGGCGTCCCCAAGGGAAGAACCAGACACGTCAACGATGACGGTGTCGAAGAAGGTGTCGTGCGCCAGCGTCAGGCCAGCCTCGGACAGACCGACGGCCAGGGCGGTCGCGCGAGCGTGGATACCCTCGGCGATGGCGCGCAGGCCGGACGGACCGTGCCAGACCGCGTAGAAACCGGCGACGACGGCCAGCAGAGCCTGGGCGGTGCAGATGTTACTGGTGGCCTTGTCGCGGCGAATGTGCTGCTCGCGGGTCTGCAAGGCCAGACGGTAGGCCGGGGTGCCCTCGGCATCCACGGATACGCCCACGATGCGGCCCGGCAGCTTACGCTGCAGCGCCTCGGTGCAGGAGATGAAGCCAGCGTGCGGGCCGCCGAAGAACAGTGGCACGCCGAAGCGCTGTGCGGAACCGACGGCGATGTCCGCGCCCTGGGAGCCCGGGGAGGTCAGCAGCACCTGGGCCAGAAGGTCGCAGGCGACCGTTACCAGGGCTCCGGTCTCCTTTGCTGCGGAGATCAGGCTGGACAGGTCGCGCACGCGGCCCGTGGAGCCCGGGTTGGACAGCACCACGCCGACCGGGTTCTCGTAGTTTTCGAATACGGCGCCAGCGTTATTGCCGTCAGTGTCATTGTCGTTGTCGCCGTCCAGGTCAACAACCTCCACCGGAATGCCCGCGGCTTCGGCGCGCGCCAGGGTGACGGTGATGGACTGCTGGTGCAGGGAGGAATCCAGCAGCACCGCGCCGCCCTTCTTGAAGGCCTTCGCATTGCCGCGGGCCATCAACTGCACGGCCTCGGCCACAGCGGTGGCCTCGTCCAGCAGGGAGGCACCCGCGACCGGCAGACCGGTCAGATCCTGCACCATCGTCTGGAAGTTCAGCAGAGCCTCGAGGCGACCCTGGGAAATCTCCGGCTGGTAGGGGGTGTAGGCCGTGTACCAGCCCGGGTTCTCCACCACGTTGCGGCGGATCACGGCCGGGGTGATCGTGTCGTAGTAGCCATTGCCGATCAGCTGCTGCTTCTGCACGTTCTTATCAGCGAAAGCCCGCAGGGCGGCCAGGGTGTCCGTCTCATCCAGAGCGTCCGGCAGGCCGATCGGGCCGGCCTGGCGGATGGACTTCGGCAGGGCATCGTCAGCCAGCGCGGCGGTGGATTCGTACCCCAGGTAAGACAGGATCTCCTGGGTATCAGCCTGGTTCGGGCCAATGTGGCGCTGGACGAAGGGGGCGGAATTGCGGCGAGTAGCTGCAGTTGACATGGCTTTTAGGGACTTTCCGGTCGTAAGTGCACGGTCGTTAAAAGGAGCCCTCCCCACTCTGTCGCTTGTGCCTGAGAGCTTCACCCGGGAAACCCGGCTTTTCTCCTTCGGCGCCCGCGTGCACACGACTGCGCGCAGGTCTTTCCAGAGTTGCCTCACTGCGACGGTACTTGGGGCCTGAGAGTGTCCCGGGGAGGAATTGCTCCGTCGGCGGCCGGCGCGCGTCGGGCGCCGGGCCTCTCCCACCACAGCTAAAAGCGGCAAAAGTATATGCAGTTTTCTCCCACATCATAGCGGTCGTGTGGCGGATCACTAAAGAATCCAGACAATGAGGAAAATCGCATTCCGGCAACATACCCCCACCACAGCCGCCAAAATATTGAGCATGGCAAAACTTCCTAGCTTCCTCCCCGGCAACTCCGGCAACTCCAGCGCTTCCCTACCCGCCGTCAACGGTGGCGTCGCGATTGTCACCGGCGCTTCCTCCGGCATCGGCCGCGCGACCGTCGCCGCCCTCGCCCAACTCAAAGCCAGCACCCACACCGGCACCCACACCGGCGCCCACTCCGGCGCCCACTCTTACGCCCCCGACCGCATCATCGGCACCAGCCGCAACCCCGACACCATCACCGACCCCGTCGACGGGGTGGACTACCTCCCCCTCGACCTCGCCGACCCCGCCAGCATCGACGAGTTCGCCGCCAGCGCCCTCCGCTTCGGCCCGCCCACCGTGCTGGTTAACAACGCAGGCGAAAGCCAATCCGGCCCCCTGGAGGAGCTCCCCGACGATGCCCTGCACCGTCTGTTTGAGATCAACGTGCTGGGACAGGTTGGCGTCACAAAGAAAATCCTTCCGGAAATGCGGCAACGGGGGGCCGGGCGCATCGTCATGGTCGGCTCCATGTTGGGCAGCTTCCCGCTGGCCTACCGCAGCAGCTACGTCGCCTCAAAGGCCGCGATCAAGGGCTTCGCATTCGCCGCCCGGCGCGAGGTACGGCCGTACGGGGTGGGCATCTCCGTCGTCGAACCCGGATCCATCAACACCGGACTGTCCGCCCGGCGCACAAAATACGTCGACCTGGACGGCCCCTATGGCGCGGAGTTCACCACCATGCTGAAGAACCTGGATAACAACGAGGCCAACGGCATCTCCGCCGAGCGCGTGGCCGAGGAAATCCTCAAGCCCATCACCGCCGCGCGCCCGAAACCCTTGTACGCGACGGGCTCAATGGCGCCGGTGGTTTTCCCTCTCTCGCGCGTGCTGCCGACCGCAGCGATGCACTGGCTGATTAACCGGAAGCACGGACTGTAGAAGCCCGCCCGTAACCCGCCAGCCCCGAGCCCGCCCCCTAGGCGCTAAACGAGTTATCCCACACGTCCTTCACGGGCTCGTCCTCACGGGCGTAGGGGTCTTCCTCATCGGCAAAGCCGCGGCGGGTTGACCAGTCGTTCCACGGCGTAGCGAAGAACGCCAACACCCCCGCCCCGACGATGCCCGTAAACATCAACGACCCCGCCAGAGTGATCAACCAGATCGAAGAATACGCGTAGAAAACCAGCGCCAGCAGCAGCGTGCCGGCCAGACCGATGCTGCCCAGCCAGGTGTACATGCGGTTCACCGGGTGCCGCCGGTGCCCATAGTTGCCGCGCTGCGTTGTGAACAGTGGCCAGGCCTGCAGCGCCACTAGTAGCGCGAAGTAAATTCCAGCGACAATCTGCAGCTGCTGCGGGGTCAGCAGATCCACCGCACGGGACATCCCCAGCAGCATGCCAACGACCGAAAAGAAGCTTAGAAACCTACGCGCCATTGTGCGTTTATACCATTGTGCCTTGTGCGTCCCCTACACCCAGAACAGGTTGTCGCCGCCCATAACTGGTTCGCCGGGGATCACGTCTACTTTTATTTCGGACGCCCCCATCTGCAACCCCACCACCATCACTATCGGGTCGAACCCCATCCGGCCCAATTCCCTGGGGGTGTACGTACATATGGGAGTGCCTTGGCGGACGATGTCGCCCTCTTGGATGTGCAGGTCGAAGCCCTGGCCGTTCAGGCGACCCGTGTCCACTCCCAGTTGCATGAAAACCGACGGCTGGCCGTCGCTGCCGTCGTCCCCCTCCGCGCGCTGGGTCTGGATCACGAACATGTGCGGCGCCACCCGCCTGGCCACCCCGCTGACGGGCGCGACCACTTGCACAACTTCCACGCCAGCATCCGGAATCACCGCAACACCAGCACCGATGGTACCGGTGGCGAGAACGGGATCGGGTACGGAGGAAAGACTGGTGGCGGTTCCCGGCAGCGGGGTCACAACAGGATCCATATCCGCAGAGTCTAGTCGCGCTCGATGGGGCGCGAGGAAGAAGCGGACCATTGCGACCATCCGCCGACGAAGTTCTTTGCCCCGGGCAGGCCTGCGTATTCCATCGCTGCGATAAACAGCGAGGAGTGCAGCCCAGAGCCGGAGTACACGCACACGTCATCGCCACTGGTCACACCGTTGTCCGCGAGGATCTGGCGGATCTCCTCCGGAGTCTTCACCCGGCCACTGGCGCTACTATCGCGCGTGCTGTGATTGTTGAAAAGCTCCTTGACCGGGATGTTGATTGCCCCGGGGATGCGCCCCGCCTGGTGGTCGAAGCGTTCCTTCTGGCCGGAATAGCGGGAGCGCTCGCGGGCATCCACCAAGATGCGCTGTTCACGCCACTCGTCCACTTCCTCGAGGTTCAGGGTGGGCATGCTGCCCGGGCGAACTTCCACGTTTCCGCGGCCGCGCAGGGCGCCGATACCACCGGCAACGTCTCCGCCCGCGGCCTCCCATGCGCCGGTGCCGCCATCCAGGATGCGGACGTTCTGCACGCCTGCCCAGCGGAAAATGAACCATGCGCGAGCCGCATAGAGGTTGGCGCCGGCGTCATAAATGTACACAGGGCGACCATCCGTAATGCCCCAATCATCAAAGCTCTTCTGCAGTCGCTCAGGCTCGGGCAGCGGGTTGCGGCCCTTGTGGCGGGACGGGATAGAGGCCAAGTGCACCAAGGGGTTGCAGAACATGGCGCCGGGGATGTGCTGCCCGACGTAGGCTTCCCAGGCGCTGTTTTCGGTGCGCGCCCAGTGCGAGTCGATCACGGTCATGCGTTCGCCCCGCTGGAAAGCCTCCAGCATCTCCTCACCGGAGACGAAGGGGCTGGCGGGCTGCTGTTGCGCAGAAGAGTTGCTCATAGTTGCCAAGTCTAGGGCCCCTAGTGCGCTGATGCCTTTCCAGGCCGTCTGCCGGTGCGTTTGGGGAACCATCCCCGGAAAGCGGCGAAGAGGATAACCGCTATCGCGAAGACGGTTGCGATTCCGCCGATACCCCAGGTAAACCCGGCGATCACGGCGATGGGGGCAACGATGTTCATGCCAATTTCAAAGGGTGCGAAGCCCACGTAGGCGATGCCGTATTCGTTCATCGTGCCGGACTTCAGGTCCGGATCCACGATCTTCAGCAGCGCGATACCCGTGGCCACGGCCGCGGTCGCCCAGCCCCAGCCGAAGATGCCGCGCTCCAGCCACTGGTCGCCGAAGAACAGCGGGGCGAAGACGAAGAAGAAAACACAGCAGTGTGCAATGCCCAGGACAAACAGGATCAGCAGCGGCACCAGGAAGTCCGCCACCGCGTCCGGCTTAATGGAGGCGATACCGAAGGCGATCATGAAGTCCGTCGACGCGCCTGAGATGGACTTCACCGTCTGCTGGTCCAGGTACTTCGGGCGCTTAATGACGTGCAGGAACACCTTGCCGCCAATGCCCACCACAAAAGCCAGGGCGAACAGAGGCACCGAATACTTCCGGGAAGAAGTGGCCAATGATCTGCTGGCCGATGTAGGCGAACATGACGGTCACGACGATGAAGCCCGCGTGCAGAGCCAGCGGCTCAATCGAGGAGGGGTTCGTGGTGGCGCGGCCAATGGAGGGCTGCTTGTCCTCATCCTCGATATGGCCAGAGCGCAGCTCCCACGGCAGTTTCTCTGGCAGCGTGGACGTCCGGCCTGTGCGGATACCCCAGTTCGCGAAGATAATTCCACCAATGATGGCGGCCAGCGTGCCGACGGTCGCTGAGGTGAAGCCCAGGGACATGGCGGCGTCCGCACCACATATCCCCAAACGCGCCGCCGACGGCCGCGGCAGTACCGAATCCGCCGACGAAACCGACGGGCAGCATCATGCCGAACCACTCCGGGGCGCCGAATACCGGAGCGAAAAGCAGCAGGCCAAGCAGGATAAACAGTCCCCACTGCCCCAGGAACATGGAGGTCGAGAAGGCCCACATGTTCTTCGCCTTCGAGGCATCCTTGGAGGCGAAGGTCATGCTGTACGGCATCGAGGCGAACACCACCGCGATAAGCACCGTGGAATAATCGCCCAGCGCGCCAGAGAACGGCATCCACCCCAGCACCTCCGGGCCGAAAATCAGGCCTAGCAGGCCTGCGGTGATCGGCGCGGGGATCAGCAGGTTGCGGAACCACTCGAAGTGGCGCCTCATGAACGTACCGATAATCAACAGCACCGAAATCATGCCGACGTCCATCAGTAGGTCAAAGACCGTAAAGTCCATGCAGGCTCCCCTTTTCTATTCTGTGTGTATTCTCTTTTTGCTCTGCGCGCCTTGTCGGTTCTGGTAGCTTATCGCACCTTATTCTTGACGCCCCCTCGTTCCACCCGGCCGACACCCCAGCGGCGATAGTGGTGGAGCCTCGGTGCTGCGAGCTTGCCGAGCCCCGGTGCTGTGAGCTTGCCGAACCCCGGTGCTGAAGCTGTGTGTGCGGTAAGTTCGGACTGTGTAGCAGTTCACACTCGAGGAACATAACGCCAGCGCCTGGCATCCCACACCACGAATGCTTGACCACAAACAAGAGAAAGAGACCGCGACCCCATGAACATCACCCGCACCTTTGCCGGCACTTCTTCCCGCACTTCTGCCGGCACTTCTTCCCGCACTTCTGCCGGCATTTCTACCCGCATGTCGAAGCGCATCGGCGCAGCCTTCCTTACCGGCGCGCTGGCTATCACTGGCTTGAGTGCCTGCTCCTTGCTTGGCGATCGGGAAGTCGCCAAGGAAGAAGTGGAGAAGGGTATCTCCGATTCCCTAGAGAAAGAGGTTGGTCGCAAGCCCGAGCGCATCGAGTGCCCTAGCGGACTGAAGGCAGAAGAGGGCGCGAAGTTAGAGTGCAAGCTGCATCATTCTGGCGATTCCATCAGCGTTGATGTCACCGTGGACTCCGTTGATGGCGACAACGTCCACTACAACGTCGAGGTCGCTGACCACGTGGACTAATCCCAGTCACCACGCGCCAATTAGCCCCCAACCCCGCCGCCTCACCGCCCCACACCTCACCCCTCCGGAACCGCACTCCACCTTTGGTAAATGTCGGAAAAGTTGCAGAACGCTATTGGCATAACTTGTCATTAATGTAAATATGCAGGTCAGGGAGCTTTCAGGCCCTTCTTGCCGGTACGCCTCCGAGCATTTTGCAACTTTTCCGACACTTAACCCCACCGAGGCGCCCAACTTGGGGCCAGTTCGACACAACCTGGCCGCCAATCCCCCATGCACACCTGCAGATGTCGCCAGATCGGACTTCTTTACCCGCAGATGTCGCTAGAACGGGAATACGTTAGTGGGGTCCATTTTTATTACCACATAAGTGCAGGTCAGAAGGTTTTGGATTCTAGAGAGCCAGCGACGGCGCCGACGCATTCCCGTTCTAACGACATTCTCCTCCTCCACACCCCTCCGCACCTCCTCCACACCCCTCTGCACCCCTCTACCCCGCCACCCCCCACAAGCCTCTTCTGCCAAAACAGAGCAAAACGCCCCACCCGAAACAGGTGGGACGTTTGCGCAGGTCAGAGGCTAATAACCAGTCATTAGGCCTCGCTGTCGGTGGCTCCCAGGGAGGTGATGACCAACCCCGGAGCACTACCGCCGGCCACACCAGCACCACCACCTGCCACACCAGCCTCGCCGCTGCGGTCAACGTCCACGCGCACCGTGTCGCCATCGCGCACCTCGCCAGCCAGCAGCTTCTTGGCCAGCTGGTCGCCGATCGCCTTCTGGATCAGGCGGCGTAGCGGCCGGGCGCCGTAGGCAGGATCGTAGCCGTGCTCTGCCAGCCACGACTGGGCGTCGTCAGTAACATCCAGGATCAAACGACGGGCCGCAAGGCGCTCTGCCAGAGCGCCCACCTGGATAGACACGATGGATTTCAGCTGGTCAGACGACAGGGGCTCGAAGATCAGCACGTCATCCAGTCGGTTGATGAACTCCGGCTTGAAGGCGCGCTTCACAGCCTCCATAACCTCGTCGTCGGTGCCGCCGGCGCCAAGGTTCGAGGTCAGGATCAGGATCGTGTTGCGGAAATCCACGGTCCTACCCTGGCCGTCGGTCAGGCGACCTTCGTCCAGCACCTGCAGCAGCACGTCGAACACGTCTGGGTGGGCCTTCTCCACCTCGTCGAACAGCACCACTGTGTATGGGCGGCGCCGGACTGCCTCGGTCAGCTGACCACCAGCGTCGTAGCCAACGTATCCCGGAGGGGCACCGACCAGGCGGGCGACGGAGTGCTTCTCGCCGTACTCCGACATGTCGATGCGCACCATGGCGGTCTCGTCGTCGAAGAGGAAGTCGGCCAGAGCTTTCGCCAGCTCCGTCTTACCCACGCCCGTCGGACCCAGGAACAGGAAGGAACCGGTCGGACGGTTCGGATCCGCTACCCCAGCGCGTGCACGGCGCACCGCGTCGGACACTGCATCGACCGCACTGTTCTGGCCAACTACGCGGCCACCCAGCACAAGCTCCATGTTCAGCAGCTTCTCGGTCTCGCCCTGCAGCATCTTGCCCGCGGGCACGCCGGTCCAGGCGGACACCACGTCGGCGATCGTATCCGGCGTGACCTCCTCAGTCAGCATCATGCCTTCCTGCTGCTCGGCCACGGTCTCTTCGGCCGCGGCCAGCTTCTTCTCCACGTCCGGGATGTGGCCGTAGCGCAGTTCGGCAACCTTGGCGAAGTCGCCCTCGCGCTCAGCGATCTCGGATTCGCGGCGCAGGTTGTCCAGCTCTTCCTTCAGCTCGCGCAGGCTGTCGATGCTGCCCTTTTCGTTTTCCCAACGCGCGGTCAGGCCGGCCAGCTTTTCCTTCTCGTCGGCCAACTCGCTGCGCAGGCGCTCGAGGCGGTCCTTCGACGCAGCGTCGGTCTCCTTGGCCAGCGCCATCTCTTCGATCTCGAGGCGGCGGACGACGCGCTCCACGTTGTCGATCTCCTCTGGGCGCGAGTCGATCTCCATACGCAGTCGAGACGCAGCCTCGTCCACCAGGTCAATCGCCTTATCCGGCAGGAAGCGGCTGGTGATGTAGCGATCCGACAGGGTTGCTGCTGCCACCAGCGCGGAGTCCTGGATACGTACGCCGTGGTGCACCTCGTAGCGCTCCTTCAGGCCGCGCAGGATACCGATCGTGTCCTCCGCGGTCGGCTCACCAACGTAGACCTGCTGGAAGCGGCGCTCCAGTGCGGCGTCCTTTTCGATGTACTTGCGGTACTCGTCCAGCGTCGTCGCGCCAACCAGTCGCAGCTCGCCGCGGGCCAGTAGCGGCTTGATCATGTTGCCCGCGTCCATCGCGGAATCGCCGCCTGCACCGGCACCGACGATGGTGTGCAGTTCGTCGATGAAGGTGATGACTTCGCCGTCGGCCTCCTTGATCTCGTCCAGCACAGCCTTCAGCCGCTCCTCGAATTCGCCGCGGTATTTCGCGCCGGCGACCATGGAGCCCAGATCCAGGCTGATGAGCTTCTTGCCACGCAGGGACTCGGGCACATCGCCAGCGACGATGCGGCGGGCCAGGCCTTCGACGATTGCTGTTTTACCGACGCCAGGCTCTCCAATGAGCACAGGGTTATTCTTCGTGCGACGGGAAAGTACCTGGACGACTCGCCGGATCTCTTGGTCACGTCCGATGACGGGGTCGATTTTGCCTTCGCGGGCGCGTGCAGTCAGGTCGGTGGAGTACTTCTCCAGCGCCTGGAACTGGCCTTCCGGCTCCTCGGTGGTGACCTTTCGGTTGCCGCGGACGGATTCGAAAGCGCCGCGGATGGCCTCGAAAGTGGCGCCTGCCTCGTGCATCACCTTGGCCGCGTCGGAACTACCCTTGGCGATGCCGGCCAGCAGCACCTCGGTGGAAACGTAGGTATCGCCTAGCTGCTCAGCGAGCTCCTGCGCGGCGGTCAGCGCGTTCAGCGCGTCGCGGTTGAACTGCGGGTTCGCCATCTCGCTGCCGGTGGCCTGGGGGTATCCGGCGACCAGGTTCTTAGCTTTGGTGGCGATGACCTGCGGTTGTACGCCTGCGGCCTGCAGTACGGGCAGGGCGATGGAATCTTCCTGCTCGAGCAGCGCAACAAGCAGATGCGCCGGGCGGATATCCGGGTTGCCCTTGGCGGAGGCATCCTGGAGTGCAGCCTGCATCGCAGACTGGGTCTTTGTGGTGGGGTTGAAGCTCGTCATTTCTACATCTACCTCCTACGGCTTCGTGCCGGTCGCGCTTGCACGCCCCCGACTTTACTTGAGTACACCTCACTCAACCACCACAATCTTGAGTCTATTCCGCTCAATTTACGTATATCGGTGTGATTTACCCCACGTAATCACCCCGGCGGAGGCCGCCGCCCTGGGCGTACTAGCCGTCATAGTTCTGATCGGCGCGGTATACCTGATCCTGGGCTTCTTCATGGATCAAATCGCCATCATCGCCCTGGCCTTCCTGCTGTGGCCCGAGCTGGTGCTGTGGGTGCCGGAGTTAGCCGCTTAGGCTGGGCGCGCCCGTCGGATACAGCGTTCCTCTCCAAAGCGCTAGAGAACGCCTAGTGCTCAAAACCTGTTCAACCTGCAGAACATCCATTAGCGTTTAGCCCATGCACAAAGATCGCTACATTATCCTGCAAGCATCCACCTTCACCGAAGAGAATGTGGATCCCGACCTCTTTTTCGACCGGTTTCGCTGGGCCGAATTATCCCTGGGTTTTTCCTACACCGGCGATTCCGACGGAAAGGTAATCCCTCTTAGCCTTTGGGAAATTAATGATGCTACCCACGACACTATTGAAGATCTGCAGACTATTCGCGCACACTTAACCGTGCGATCGAAAGAGGATCGCTTCCCTCTTCGCCCGTTATTTGCCGTGTGGGACTCCGCATTGCCAAGTTCCGCGCTCTCAGCTCTCCACTCCATCAGTATGAGCGCGATTTCCGACTTCGGCATACCTTCAGTTTCCGATATCGAAGCTATCTCCGCTTGCGAGCGAAGCGTCAACGCATATGAACAGGACGAACCTTGGGCCAGCTCCGTCAAATCGCTCGAACAGACCATCTCTCGTCACCACATGAAGCAACGAGGGAAGATCACCGCATTCTCCGGTGGAAAAGAGGTTTCCAAGGAGGCGTACTACGCGGAAAGCTTTCGCCCCGCACTAATCTCCAGCGCCTTTGAAACCATCTTGCACGCCCTCCCCCAGGGAGAGGACTGGCGAATCACCGCCACTTCTTCAACGACGAACTCAGCTTAAGCTGCTAACGGTTCCAGCGGGCGCTGTGGCGTCTTAAGACCTCAATAATCCGATCCGCGTCGCGCGCGATCTGCTCGGTCGAGGCAATGACGGACACCGAGGCCACCGCCACTCCCTGGCTCTCGACGCGCACGGCCACACCATCCGCGCCGTTCAAAGCCACGCCGGGGGCCACGCACTCGCCGGTCGCGCGCATGTCTGGGTACCAGCGCTGGAACTTATTGATGGTCTCCCGCGAACTCTCGGAAGCAGCCAGAATCCCCCACACCTGCTCGTGCCCCAGCCCGGAGAGGATCGCCCATCCCGCCGATGTCTCGAGTGGCGGGCGCTGCAGCCGGTTTTGCGCCAGGTACTCGAACTCGGGGTCCGACAGCGCATAGTCGAGGTAGTAGACATTGTCGCCTACCAATGACGCCAACACGGCGATATAGCCCGTCTCTTCCACCACGTCTTCCAGCATCTCGTGGGTGACCTGATCCACGGGGCGGCTACCGGCGAGGGTGCTCAGCAGATAGGGAGCGAGCCCCAGGCGGAAGGCTTTATCCCGTTCCTCCAGGTATCCGGCCGCGACCAGGCCGTTCACCAGGGATTGGGTGGAACTCACCGGCGCGCCGATGGCCTTAGAAATATCCGTGAGTCCGCGTGGCTGCGGGTTGCGGGCCACGAACTCCAGAATGTCCGCGATCCGGTCGACGGTGCGGTGGTGAGACCTACCGGGCTGCTGGTCGACGGGAAAGGGGAACCGCGGCGCGAACTCGGGGTGGGGCGCGTCGGGCATCGGGGGTCCTTTCGGCTTGGGGCGGCAGCTAACTATGACGATCTTAGAGGAAGTTTCCGCGAAAGCCTTTCGGAGCAATACAACTTCCCCTACACTCATGGGTACGCAAATCAGTATCGTGATACCTATATACGTAAGGAACTGACTGGCATGACTTCCTCCCCGCTGGATCTCACCTCCTTCAACAGCCTGCTCTCCGACGAAGAGCGCATGCTCCAAGAAGCCATGGCGGACTTCGCCAACAAATCCCTCAAGCCCAACGTGCAGGAGTGGTTCGACAAAGGCACCCTGCCCGCCGAGGAACTCGGCCCGCAGTTCGGCCAGCTCGGCGCACTGGGCATGCACCTGGAAGGCTACGAGTGCCCCGGCGCCTCCGCCGTCGCCTACGGCCTGGCCTGCATGGAGATCGAGGCCGTGGATTCCGGCCTGCGCTCCTTCGTCTCCGTCCAGGGCTCCCTGGCCATGTTCGCCATCCACCACTGGGGTTCCGAGGAGCAGAAGGAAAAGTATCTGCCGAAGATGGCCGCCGGTGAGTACCTGGGTTGCTTCGGCCTGACGGAGCCCGATGCCGGTTCCGACCCGGCGTCCATGAAGACGCGCGCAACCCGCGACGGCGACCAGTGGGTCCTCAACGGCACCAAGATGTGGATCACCAACTCCCCCGTCGCCGACGTGGCCGTCGTGTGGGCCCGCACCGAGGATGGCTTCGCTGGCTTCATCCTGGAAAAGGGCATGGAGGGCTTCACCGCCCCAGAGATCCACAAGAAGCTCTCGCTGCGCGCCTCCATCACCGGCGAGATCGTGCTGGATAACTGCCGTGTGCCGGATTCCCAGCGCCTGCCGAAGATCGATACCCTCCGCGGCCCGCTGACCTGCCTGAACGAGGCCCGCTACGGCATCATCTGGGGTGCCCTGGGCGCCGCCCGCGACAGCCTAGAAACCGCCATCGAATACACCCAGACCCGCGAGGTGTTCGGCAAGTCCCTGTCCAGTTACCAGCTCACCCAGGCGAAGCTGGCCAACATGTCCGTCGAACTCAACAAGTCCGTCCTGCTGGCCCTACAGCTCGGCCGCCTGAAGGATAAGGGTGAGCTCGCCCCGCACCAGGTTTCCGTCGGCAAGCTGAACTCCACCCGCGTGGCTCTGGAGATCGCCCGCGAGTGCCGCACCCTGCTGGGCGCTTCCGGCATCACCTTGGAGTACTCGCCGCTGCGCCACGCCAACAACCTGGAGTCCGTGCTGACCTACGAGGGCACCGCCGAGATGCACCAGCTAATCATCGGCCAGGCCCTCACCGGCAAGGACGCATTCCGCTAAGCTCTGCGCACCCCAACCCACTCCCCGCCCCACTCCCACCCAGCCCCACCCCACCAACCAGAAAGGCACACATGGGTTCCCCCCTCGAAGGCATCGTCGTGGCCGATTTCTCCCGCGTCCTGGCCGGCCCTTACGCGACCATGATGCTGGCGGACATGGGCGCGCAGGTCATCAAGATTGAGCGCCCTGGTGTCGGCGATGACACTCGCTCGTGGGCGCCGCCCGTCAACGCGCAGGGCATGTCCACCTACTTCGCCGGAGTGAACCGCAACAAGAAGTCCGTGGAAATCGACCTCTCCACTGAAGAGGGCCGCCAGCAGGCCCGCCGCATCGCCGAAGAGGCCGACATCCTGGTGGAGAACTTCCGCCCCGGCACGATGCAACGCATGGGGCTGGATTACGAAACGCTCCGCCAGTGCAACGAGGGCTTAATCTACGCCTCCCTCTCCGGCTTCGGCTCCGGCAAGGGCGCGGACATCGGCGGCTACGACCTGATGGTGCAGGCCGTCGGCGGCCTCATGTCCATCAACGGCGAGGAAGGCCGCCCCGTCAAGGTCGGCGTGGCTCTCGTGGATGTCCTCACCGGCCTGCACATGGGCATGGGAATCCTCGCCGCCCTGCATTCCCGCACCTCCACCGGCAAGGGACAGCACATCGAGATCAACCTGCTGCACACCCTGCTGTCCTCCCTGGCCAACCAGGCCAGCGCGTTCGTCGGCGCGGGCGTGATCGGCAAGGCCATGGGCAACACTCACCCGTCTATCGCCCCCTACCAGGTCTTTAAAACCCGGGAGGGCGACCTCGCCATCGCCGCGGGCAACGACTCGCTGTATCACCGGACCTGTCGGGTGTTGGGGCTCGAGGACTTAATTGATGACGCCCGCTTCACCACCAACAGCGACCGTGTCGCCCACCGTGCCGAGTTGGCTGAGATCATCGAGGGTGCGCTGGCTCGGTCCAGCGCCCAGGAATGGTTCCGGAAGCTGCGCGCCGCCGGGGTTCCCGCGGGCCCTGTGAACAACATCAAGCAGGCCTTCGAGTTCGCAGAATCCTTAGGTCTGGATCCGATCGTGGAGGTCGAGGGCATGCGCAGCGTCCGCAATCCCATCAACTTCTCGGAGACTCCGATCGAGTACCACACCGCCCCGCAGCAGCTCAGCAACCAGGCTTTTCAATAGGAAAGTTTCTATTCACAGGTTCGGGTGCGACAATGAGGAGCAACCAACCGGCCCCTCACCCGGTTGCCTCAGCCCGCCCCTGCCAGAACAAGGAGACTTCGAGCCCGTGGCACGCCACTCTTCCTCCGAGGAATACACCTTCGCAGAGCTGCTCGCGCTCATCGAAGAACACCGCCACGACCTGGTCGAACTCACTCGGGCCAAGCTGCACGACATGCACCTGACGCCCACGGTCGTCCACTTTCCCCACCCCGCGGGCGCCGAGTACAGCAACCCCTCCCCTAGCTTCTCGGAGACGATGGAACTGGACAAGGCCTACCTGGATCGCACCATCCGCTTCATCCTGCGCGGCATCACTCACTGCGGCGAATTCGCGCCCGCCCAGGGAGAGTTCCTGGTCGCCACCGGCAAAGACTCCCGCAAGTTCGGCGTGGCCGCGGAGCATTATGCGGCGCTCGAGTCCGCGTTGGTGGAGGCTGTGGGGGAGCATATCGGCGTCACAAAAAAGCTCAGCGACACAATCAACCTCGGCTGTAGCCTGCTTGCCTACGGCGCGATCGAGGACGAAGAGGCTGCGGTGCCTGCGACTTCGGCCGCGCAGGTGCTCGAGGTGCTGCATCCTTGTGACGCCATCGCGGTCATCCGCGTGCAGATGGATCCGCCGTTGCCGTATTGGTCGGGCCAGCATGTGGAGGTGCGTACGCCGCATACTCCGCAAATGTGGCGGGCGCTTTCGCCGGCGATTCCTTATAACGAGGACGGTTTGGTGGAGTTTCACGTGCGCGCGATCGGGCCATTCTCGCAGGGAATCGTGGAGAACACGCAGGTCGGAGAGCAATGGGTAGTGGCTAACCCGTACGGCGAACTGCAGATTTCGGGCAACAAGCCGGTGGTGATGGTGGCGGGTTCCACGGGTCTGGCGCCGGTGCGGGCGATTCTGCTGGAGCTGGTCCAGTCGGGAGAACGCCCGCCGATGGTGCAGCTTTTCTTCGGGGCGCAGAACCCGGAGGAGCTCTACGAGTGGAAGGGCCTGGTGGGCTTCGAGGATGCCTTCGATTGGCTGGACCTGTACCTGGTGGTGGAGGATAACGCGCCCACCCCGGAGGGTTTCGATGCTTACACGGCGCGGGGGTTGGTGGGCGATGTGGCCGCCGCACGTGGCGCGTGGCGCGATGCCGAGGTGCTGATCACCGGCGGACCGAAGATGAAGCAGCACACAGTGGAGGCTTTCCTCCGCGCCGGCGCGGACCGCGACCAGCTACGCTTCGACGTGCCTCACAGTTAGCCGTACCAACGCTGCAGAAACGCAGCTACTTCTTTTCGATATCGCCGACGACATCGACCCCCAGGCCGAGCTCACGGTCGGTGTGGTGGCCTTCCAGCACGGGCAGCGACTTGCGGATCTTGTCCACGTAGTTCGGGTCGATGTCGATGGTCAGAACCTGTGCCGCGTAGCCGGTTTCCGCCAGCCGGGCGCCATTCGGACCGATCGCCACGGAGTGCCCGATCCCCGTCGGACCATCCGCAGTGCCGTAACGCTCCGGGGAGCCCGGCCGCGCCATGCCCGCAGCAATCAGGTAGCTAGTGGAATCCAGCGCGCGAGCCGCCGTGAGCTCGCGCCACTGCTCCAGCTTGCCCGGCCCATCCGCCCAGCTAGAGGGCACTACCATCACCTTCGCACCCGCAGCAGCCATCGCTACAAAGTGGCCCGGGAAGCGAATGTCGTAGCAGGTAGCCAGGCCCACGCCCACGCCACCGACGTCGATAACCACGCGCCGGTCGCCGGGCTTGACGGTATCGGACTCCCGGTAGCCGAAAGCATCGTAGGTGTGGATCTTGTCGTAGTGCGTCACATAATCCGGCCCCGCGACCAGCAGCGTGTTGTGCACGCGTCGGAACTGGTTGGCTTCTGGCGAATCGCTGGGCTGTTCTTCCACCAGTTGGCCACTTGGCGAGCGGTAGACGGTATCGGCCGGGGTGAACATACCCACCACGGCGATGGTTCCGTGCTTCTTGGCCGTATCGATAATCGCCTGGGCGAAGGGCCCATCCAACGGTTGGGCGACGGTATCCAGCCGCCCGTTATCGAAGGGGAACATAGCCGCTTCCGGGAAAACGACCATGTCGGCACCATTCGCCGCGCCGGACGCGATGTACTTCAGGATGCGAGCCAGGTTGGCTTCCACGTCCGGTTCGGCCTTCATCTGGATGACTGCGATACGCATACAGCCCACCCTAGCGACATTGCCGACATCGCGCCCCCTTTTGTCCCCTCCGCGCCGGTCACCCTGTGGATAAAACTGAGTTATCCACAGCCCCTCCATCTTTTTCTTTATTGACGCCCCTCGCCTCCCTACACTCACTTCTCACAAGCGAGTCACGCAGCAACAGGGACAGGGGAACACATGCAATATTCGACGCTGAATTACTTGAACTATCTAGACACAATGCAACTCGACGTATCGGCAGTTCAGGCACGGTGCGAAGACTTGACCGAAGACGGAGTGCAGTGTGCTTCCGCTGGATACGGGGTTGCCAATGCGGAGGCGCCCGGCGTTCCAGGCGGGTCGACCACGCACGCGATCGCCCAGGCGGCGGATAGGCTCCATGCCTCCTTCACCGGTTTTGGCCGGCAGCTACAGAAAATGAGCCAGTCCATCAGTACTTACGCCGACAATGTGGACAGCGCCGATAATGCTGGCTCCGCAGCCCTCACGGGGGCGGGTCGATGAACATTTTCGCAGGCACCACCGCCAGCGGCTCCGCTAACATCAGCGGCTCTACCGCAAACACCCGCGGCTCCACCACCGTCACCGTCCACGCCGTGGAGAACGCAAATGTGGAGGCACTCCGCACAGCCGCCGACCTGTTCAAAGACAAGGGCGGAAAGGTATCCCAGCATGCGGCTGATGCTCGAAACAAGTCCAAGTGGGGCGAGTCCTGGTCGGGGCAGGCTGCGGATGCTGCCAACCACGCCACGGATTCCGCAGCTAACCAGCTGGATACGGCGGGTTTTAGCAGTCGAATCATCGGGAGGGTCGCAGGCACCCACGCCGACCTTCTAAGTCCAACTCGAACGACCGTGCGCACGACCGCGGGGTTGGCGCGTACAGCACTGATGTCCGTCAGCGCCGATGGCGAGGTCTCCGCCCAACACCTAGCTTTCATCCCTGGAGTCGGCGGTGCGGCGCAGAGCCTGGCTCACACTCTGACCCAGGTCCTGCGTGGGGCGTTGAAGCTGGCCAGGCTGCTGGACATCGCCTCCGGCGGCACCATCTCCACGATCAGCAGCTCGGTCGCGCCACCCCGAGGTGATGTGGAGGTAGATGGGGCCGAGGGGGCGTCAGTACCCAATTCCCCACAGAGCCTGCCTCCGGTAGAGCGCATGAAAACACCGCACGGGCCGGTGGTCACGGCGGGCAATGTCGAGAGCGCCGATGAGGTAATCACGCTGGTCAGTGGCGTGGGATCCAGCAGTCCGGAGGCGCTGGCGCGCACCGAGGCCTGGGCGCGGGCAACCGCGGCCGACGCGGCGGCGCAGGGCAAGAATGTGGCGGTGGTGGCCTGGCATGGTTATCCGGCGCCGGGAGATCTGACCAGTGCGATCTCCAAGGACGCGGCCAAGATAGGCGCCCCTGCACTGCGGGAACACCAGCGGCAACTGCGGGAGAGGAACCCGCACGCGAAGCTGCAGGTGGTGGGCTATAGCTACGGCTCGGTGGTGGTTGGCGAGGCCGCGGCGAAAGGCAGCGACGGGCTAGTTGCCGATGAGGTGCGACTGTGGGGTAGCCCCGGCGTGCACGCGGAGAAGGCGGAGGATCTGCAGCTCGACGCGAAGGACGGCCACGGCGAGGTGCACAACGAACACGTTCCGGGCGATATGATCCGCCTGACCACCACCCCGGAGTTCGGAGTGCACGGAAAGGACCCTGCCGCGCCGGACTTCAACGCTCCTCCCCGCGGAGCTGATGGCGCCAGTGAAGGCAGCTGGAGCAGCTACGGCTGGGGCAAAATCCTGGACCTATACCTGATGCAGCGTGGCGAAACCGACGCGCACAGTTCCTACATGTGGTCCCCGGAGGTCAACGTGCGCTAGTCACCAGCGCCACCCCGTTCCATATCCAACAGTGCTGCCTTTAATTCCCTGCCGCCCCGGTATTCCCCGAAGCTTCCGTCGCTGCGGATCACCCTATGGCAGGGATATAGGATCGGCAGCGGATTGCTTGCACACGCCGAAGCCACTGCGCGTACGGCACGGGGATTCCCCGCAGCCTCCGCCAGCTGGGCGTAGGTGATGGTCTGCCCATATGGAATCTGCGCCAGCGCCTGCAGGACTCTCCGCCGAAAAGGCGTGGTCACGTCCACCAGATCAACGGGCACGGTGAAAACCTGGCGCTGCCCGGCGAGGTACTCCTCCAGCTGCTTCTCCGTCTCAGCCACGTGTCGGCGTGCTTGGCCTGTCGCGGGCCGCTCTCCCACAGGCCAATCTCCGGCACTCAAATCCTCTCCGGGGAAACCGATGCGCCGCACTCCCTGATCGGTGGCGAGCACTGTGAAGGTCTCTTCCATGGCTACTCCCATGACTACCGTCATACCTCAAACTCTCAACCCTAAATACTCCCAACCACCAATCTAGTTGACACATCAACTACATGCGCGCATACTGACACTATGAAAGCCTTCGGATTCCTCAGCTTCGGCCACTACTCTCTCCACGCCCAACCAAACCACACCCAGCCAAACCACGCCCAACCAAACCACCCACACACGCTCGGCGCCCACGACATGCTGCACCAGTCGATCGAGCTCGCGGTAGAAGCCGATCGCTTAGGTGTCAACGGCGCCTACTTCCGCGTGCACCACTTCGCACCCCAGCAGGCCGCCCCCATACCCCTGCTCGCCGCGGTCGCCGCCCGCACCAAGAACATAGAGGTCGGCACCGGAGTCATCGACATACGTTACGAAAACCCCCTCCACCTCGGCCGAGAAGCAGTACCCGCACATGTACAAGCCCGGCTCATCGATCCCTGTCCTCCCGCACTCCCCCAATTTGGACCGCCGCGTCTGGTGGGGCGCGGGTACACGCGAAACGGCCAAGTGGGCTGGCCAGGTGGGCGTCAACCTCATGAGCTCCACACTCCTCACAGAGAGCAACGGAGACAGCTTCGGCGACTTACAAGCAGAGCAGCTCCAGGTCTTCAAAGAATCCTTCGCCAGTAGCGGGCACGGCTGGACCCCACGCACCTCCGTCTCCCGCAGCATCTTCCCCATCGTCAGCGCCGAGGATCGGGCGATGGTCGGCACTCACGGAATGACCCGCGACCACTTCGGCGTGATTGATGGTTACCGCTCAACCTTTGGCCGTACCTATATTGGTGAACCCGACACACTCATCGAAGACCTTCTTAATGACGCCGCAGTGGCAGAGGCCGACACCTTGATGCTCACTATCCCGAATCAGCTGGGCGTAGAGGCCAACACTCGTCTACTGAAAAACTTTGCCACCCACGTGGCCCCCTCGTTGGGTTGGCAGCCTACAACTAACAACTAACTAACAACTAAAGCCCCAGTTGGTCTAAACCACCGGCGACGTTGTACGGTACTAACCGTGAATATCTCTAATAATGGGGATACCCCATCTACCCAGGGCGCTGGTGACGCTTACCACCCCCAGGTCTCCACTGCCGAGGTCCTGGTCAAGGACGACCCACGCACCGTACGCATGGGCACACTCGTCAGCCTCATTATCGGCTCCACCGTCGGCGCCGGCATCTTCGCGCTGCCGCAAAACATTGCGTCCGTGGCCTCGCCCGGCGCGGCGCTGATCGGCTGGGCCGTCACAGGCGTGGGCATGCTGTGCATCGCCTACGTCTTCCAGGCACTTGCGCTCCGCAAGCCGCACCTGGATTCGGGCGTGTACTCCTACGTGCGCGCGGGTCTGGGCGACTTCGTAGGCTTCGCCTCCGCATGGGGCTACTGGCTGGGCACCATCATCGCCCAGGTGGGTTACGCCACCTTGTTCTTCAGTTCGCTGAGCTTCTTCTTCCCGATCTTTGGCAGCGATCATCCACTGGTGCAGTCGATCTGCGTGTCCGCGCTGACGTGGGGCATCTTCCTGGTGCTTTCCCGTGGCGTGCGCCAGGCGGCGATCATGAACGTCATCACCACTGTGGCGAAGATCCTGCCGATCCTGGCATTCCTGGTACTCGTGGCCTTCGTCGGCTTCAACACGGACGTGTTCACCTCTGACTTCTGGGGCCGCGCCGCCACCTTCGGCGAGAACCAGGATCAGGCTCTGTCCATCAGCGACCAGGTGAAGGGCATGATGCTGTTCACCGTCTGGGCCTTCATCGGCGTGGAGGGAGCCTCCACCTACTCGAAGCGCGCACGCCACCGCAAGGATGTCTCCCTGGCCACCTTCCTGGGATTCGTCTCGGTGTTCTTCCTGCTCACCGCCGTGAGCTTCCTGTCCTTCGGCGTGGTCTCCCGCGAGGAGCTCGCCGCGATGGGCGACAACTCCATGGGCACCGTCCTGGAGCACGTCGTCGGCCCGTGGGGCGCAGGCCTGATCTCCGTCGGCCTGTGCATCTCCGTGCTGGGCGCCTACGTCTCCTGGCAGATGCTGTGCGCCGAGCCGATCACCCTGATGGCCCAGGATGGACTGCTACCAAAGGCAGTGGGGCGCACCAACGATATGGGTGCCCCGTATGTCTCGCAGTTCCTGTCCGCCTTGGTGATCCAGGCGTTCATCATCGTCTTCTACCTCAACGAGTCCACCTACACCACGATGGTGCAGCTAGCGACCTCGCTGTACCTGGTGCCTTACGTGTTCTCTAGCCTGTACCTGCTGTTCCTAGCCACCCGCGGGCACGGGTTCAAGCACCCGGACGCGGGCTCGAAGTTCGACATTTCCGGCCCCGAGGTCGGCAAGAAGACCAACCGTATGCACCTGCTCATCAGTGTCGTGGCTTTCGGCTACTCCCTGTGGCTGCTCTACGCGGCCGAACTGCAGTTCGTGCTGCTAGGCACGCTGCTGATCGTGCCGGGCCTGGTTGTTTATGTCGCCACTCGTCTCAAGGCTGGCGGGCGCGTATTCAACACCTTCGAGTGGATCATTAGCGCCATTGTCGTCGCCTCGGCGATCGGTGCCCTCTACCTGATCGTCACGGGGCAGGTAAGCCTGTAGCACGGGGCAGGTAAGCCTGTAGCGCGGGACAACTACCGGCGCTTCTGCCGATCCCACAACACCACAGAGGTAGAGCGCGGGACGTGCACAATCTCACCTCGCGGGCGACCACCGGCGCCGCCTCTGCCCTCTGCCCTTTCTAGGCGCGCCTGCATGTCCGCCAGGCGGCGGCGCAGGGCTGCGTTTTCCTTCTCCAGCTCGTCCATCCGGTTCTGCTGGTCAATGATCGTCTTGATGCCTGCCAGGTTCACGCCCTCCTCGTGAGAAAGGCGCTGGATCTCCTGCAGCTGCTCAATATCCTCGCGCGAGTAGCGGCGCCCTCCGCCACTGGTGCGTTGGGGCGTCACTAAACCCATACGGTCGTACGTGCGCAGCGTTTGGGCGTGCATTCCAGTAATCCGCGCGGCGACAGAGATCACGAAGACTTCGCGTTCGCCGCCGTTCTTCGCAGCACTCATTCGTTACCCTCCCATCCTTCGCGGGGGTCAAAGCCCGAGCGCTTTTCCTCTTCCGAGTACTTGCGCAGCGCGCTCATCGCGCCCTCGTCCAGGTTCTTCGGCACGGCCACCTTCACGGTCACCAGCAGGTCGCCGCTGGCACCGTTGCGCTTGTTCACACCGTGGCCGCGGACGCGTAGCGTGGTGCCGTCCTGCGTGCCGGCGGGGATGCGCACCCGCACCTTGGAGGCCAGGGTCGGCACCGTCACCGCGCCGCCGAGCACCAGCTCGGGGTAGCTCACCGGCACCGTCAGCTTCAGGTCGTCGCCGTCACGGCTGAACACCTTGTCGGGCTTCACGTGCACCGTCACGAACAGGTCGCCGGCCGGCTTGCCGCGCTGCCCCGCCGAACCTTGGCCGGCCAGGCGCACCTTCTGCCCATCAACCACGCCCGCGGGCACGCGCACAGTGATTGTGCGGGACTGGGTCGTGCGCCCCGTGCCGGAGCAGTCCGCGCACTTGTCCTTAATCACCGAACCAGTGCCAGAGCAGTCCGCGCACGGGCGCGAAAACCCGAAAGCGCCCCTGTTCTCGCTGACCATGCCGCTGCCGTCGCAGCCCGCGCAGCTCTGCGACGAGGTGCCCGCCTTCGCGCCAGAACCGTGGCAGTTTTCACACGGCTCCGGCTTGGTCAGGCGGATCGGCACGGTCACGCCTTTCGTGGCCTCACGGAACTCGAGGGTCAGCTCCGTCTCTACATCCGCCCCGCGGCTGCGCTGAGTACGTTGGGTGCGCTGAGTACGCTGAGTACCCTGACCAC
This sequence comes from Corynebacterium sp. LK28, assembly GCF_014335105.1. Classification (NCBI taxonomy): domain Bacteria; kingdom Bacillati; phylum Actinomycetota; class Actinomycetes; order Mycobacteriales; family Corynebacteriaceae; genus Corynebacterium; species Corynebacterium sp. LK28. Next base: position 156,086 of record NZ_PDGZ01000008.1, read on the forward strand.
CTCTTTCGCCAAAGAGTCCGCTGAATACGTCGCCGAACCCGCCACTGGTGGCGTCATCTCCAAAAAGATCAGAAACATTAAAGCCGCTGCCAAAGTTGCCACCGCCAAAGTTGCCGCTGCCAAAGTTGCCACCGAAGTTAGCGCCGTAACCTGCGCTGCCCGCGCCGAAGCTCGAACCATAGCTCGAACCGCCGAAACCGCTCGCGAGCATACGCTTCAGCTCGTCGTACTCCGCGCGCTTTTCCTTGTCCCCCACCACGCTGTACGCTTCGGAAGCCTTCTTGAAGCGCTCCTCCGCCGCCGTGTCGCCCGGGTTCGCGTCCGGGTGATTTTCGCGGGCGATCTTGCGGTACGCTTTCTTGATCTCCTCTGCCGATGCGGTGGAGGACACGCCGAGGTCTTTGTAGTAATCCTTCTCGGCCCATTCACTGTGCGCCATGTGTCGCTCCTTCCTGCTTGCGCTGTTCACGCGGGGTGTCACTCATCAACCTTGAGTCTACCGCGCTGAACTTTCGTTATCTAATCTTCTTAACGACGCCCCTACGCATTTATTCCCTCCCCGCATCACTTCGGGCCTTGCCGTGTGCGCTGCTTGAGACTTGCTATCCCGAAACTAGCTAGGGTGGGAACCATGTCACCTAAAAAGCGCAGCTGGTTTAGCCGCCTTTTCGGCTCCCAGGACTCCCACAACTCGCATGCCCCAAATCCCTCACACAACCCCAATATTCCTGCACAGCCTCAGGGTTTCCCACAGCCTCAGGGTTTCCAGCAGCCGGGCCCCGAGGATCCACCCGTGCCGCTACCCGGGCTGGACTTGCACCAGTCGACCACGATGATCCGGCAGATTGTGCAGGTACTCAATCGGTTGGGCTATGGTGCGAATCCCACGCCAGAGGTGGTGTATTACAGCAAGCCTGGCGACATCAAGAAGCCGCTGAGCTACCCGGGTCCAACCCCCGGACCCTATGGGGGACAACTCCCCGCTCCGGACTATGGCGAAGGTTGGAAACTGGGGCTAGAGAACATCACGAAGCAATGCGCCAACGCTGAGGATTTCGGCAGGGAAATGCCTCAACTGGTGGAAGGGTTCGTCACCAATCTGATCAGGTCGGCCGAAGCGGATCTATCCCTACTGTCGCTTCCCGATGCACAGTTCTACCCGCACCTGCGAGCACGTTTGATGGCGATCGATCTCCTACCGATGGATGCGCGCGCAGATGCGTATGAATTCAACCCGAACTCGCCGATGCGTCCTTTCTCAGACGACCTATGTATCCACCTGGTTCTGGATACGCCAGAGTCAGTGATGACCCTGTCGTCCCACTCGCTCGAAGGCAGAGGCCCCATCGAGGACCTGTTCCGAATCGGCTACCGCAACCTGTGGCAGGAGCTGGTCGATGCAGAACTAGTGGCACAACCCATTCGAGCAAGCGAAAGCAACCCCGGGGAACGCTTTTGGGCGATCGAAAGCAGTTCTTTCTATACGGGGTCGATCCCTCTTCTGATGGACGAGATCCTCGAGCGCTACTTACCACAGATCAACCCAAGCGAAGGGCTAATTTTTTCTACGCCAAATCGCCACACCACCTTGATTCGCGAAATGAGTGAAGGCATAGAACTGTTGGGCTCCATCAAGATGATGGCGGCCGTGACCGCTCAGGAGTTCTCGAGGCAAGCGGGCGCACTGAGCCCTCGGGTGATGTTTTCACACATGGGCGAAGTCATCACCTTCACCGACATCAAGCAGACGGAAACAGGCAAGGCGGAAATCGAGATCCAGCCCCCGGCGTACCTCCTAGAGAAGCTCAACCGAGACAAGAACGAGGGCTAGCCAGCTTCCTGCCGCATCTCTGCAACACTCCTGCCGCATCTCTGCTGCACCCAAGTTGCCGCACACCTAGAACGGTGGCTCTTCTCCCTGGTCGCGGTTTTGATTGCGGTTTTGGTCGCGATCCTGGTCGCGGCCGCGCTTCCGTTGGTTGTGCTCCACCACCCTTCGAGTCCGTTTCACTGCCCGGTGCCGGAAGGTGAATCTCCCTAGCGGCCCATTCGGCGTGGTGATCACCGTGTGGCCATCCCCGAAACTGGTCCAGGTTTCCACACCGTCGGAACCGATGGTCACATCCCACGCTCCGGTCGTTTTCGCGTTGTGATGTTTGGTGCAGAGGCAGTGGAGGTTCGACGTATCGGTCGGTCCGCCGTCTGAACTGTTGCGTTCGAAGCGTTTGACGTGATCCAGCTGGCATTTATGCGCCGGAGTGTCGCAGCCCGGGAAGCGACAGGTGCCATCTCGACCTTCGACACTCGCTCGGATGATTGGCGTTGGGGTGTAGCCGGCGGTAGTAGCCTTCCCCGGGGCTTGCAGGTGGGTAACTCGCTCCAGCCATTCTTCCGTGGCCAGCGGGTTTAGCCAGGTGCCGGCGGCCCAGATCTGAGAATCCGGGGCATCCACCCGCCGATACAGATTGAGGTTCACCTCGGCGATAGTGCTGCCCCGCACTAGGCTCAGAAACGCCCGCACCCTCGAGCAGTTCTCTTTGTTCCGCACACTATCGAGCGCTTGGATCAGCTCCAACGCCTCGAGTTTGGGGAGGGTCAGGTAGAAATCGGTGTAGTCACTCGACCGCTCGTCGATGCTTAGCCGCGTCGCGCCACCGAGTATGGCTGCGTCTTCTGTACTGATCGCGCCGCCTGTCGCGCCGTCTATTGCACCGTCTGTCGCGCCGTCTGCGCCGCCATTGCCGTCCGCACCATCAACCGGTGGCATGGGCGGTTCTGTGGGGTCGATCGGGCAGGCCAAGGGTTCGTGACTCAGGACGATCCTCTTCAGGCGTTGGCGGATCGTGCCTTGCCCCAACATCGCCTGGTTAGGCCGGGTCGGTGACAGTGCAGTGTAGACGTCGGCTTCTACGGCGGAGGTGTGGGCGTCACTAACGGCAACAAGGCTATGAGCAACGATCCGCCAGACCTCGATCGAGTAAGCACCGGTCTCCGCCAGCTCCACCAGCGACGGGAAGCGGCGGAGGGTGACGCCTACGTCGACGAGCTGGACGACGCGGAACTCCGGGAGGCCTAGCCGGACGCACAGGCGAGTGGTGACGTCGCTGACGCATTCGTCATCGCGAGGCACGCACTCCAGCGCGAGGCGGGCATGGTTGCGGTTGATGTCGCAGATCGCTGCGCTCATCGGGTCGGCGGGGTCGGTAACTTTCCAAAACGCCCCCGGTGGTTGGTTGTTGTGGTCTGGTGGCTCTGGTTGGTTGTTGTGGTCTGGTGGCTCTGGTTGGTTGTTGTGGTCTGGTGGCTGATTGCTGTGGTCTGCGGGATGGCCGGACATCGTTCCCCTTCGATGATCAAAGTCCCCAAAGTGTCCCGTGATTTTCCGTACGCGATCAATATAGAAAACACCCCGGACAACCAACCCGAAAAAACTTCCCGAAATCGAACACCCGTTCGATCAGTTAAGGAAAACACCAGCTAGACAGCAAAAGAGGACCCCACGGAAAGACCATGGAGCCCTCTAAAAACTAACCTACAGTACCTACTGCGGATCACCGATGATGACCATCGCGTTGCGCAGCACCCGGTCGCCCAGTCGGTAACCGCGGCGCAGGATGGTGGCCAACACCTTGTCGTCGCCGCTGCTCGTGTCCTGTACAGCCTCGTGGCAGGTCGGGTCGAACTCGTCGCCTTCCTCGCCGAACTTCTCCACCTTCATGGACGCCATCACAGACTGCAGCTTGTCCGACATAGACTTCAGCGGGCCGGTCAGGTCGCCGTGCTGCTCCGCCATCTCCAGGTCATCCAGGATCGGCAGGAGCCCGGCGGCCACCTCTGCCTTCGCGCCAGTGATCACGCTCTCGCGATCGCGCTCCACGCGGCGGCGGTAGTTGGTGTACTCCGCCGTCACGCGCTGCAGATCCTCGGTGCGTTCGGCCAGCTCAGCCTCGATGCTGTTACTGTCGTCGCTGTTGCTGTCGTCGTTACCTTCGTCGCCATTCTTATCGACGCCCCCAGCCTCAGCCGCATCCACTTCAGCGACGGAAGCAGCGTCAGCGTCTGCAGTGTCGGCGGAAGCAGCGTCAGCCACAACATCCTCAGAGGCCACGCCCGGATCCTGATTCAGATCTTCAGACATTACTTCTTATCATCCTCTGCGGAAGTGTCCTCGTCGACAACCTCGGCGTCCACAACGTTCGGGTCATCGGTTGCTGCGGAGCCTGCAGCGTCTGCACCGGCACCCTCGGCACCGGCGGCTGCCTCTGCCTCGTAGATGGCCTTGCCCATCTCCTGAGACTCGGCGTTCAGCTTCTCCACTGCATCCTTGATGGCCTCAACGTCGTCACCCTTCAGGGCCTCGTCGACAGCCTTGGCTGCGTCCTCGACCTTGGCCTGGGTCTCTTCGCTGACCTTGTCCTTGTTATCCTCGACGAACTTGCGGGTCTGGTAAGCCATGGACTCAGCGGAGTTGCGGACCTCCTGCTCCTCGCGGCGCTTCTTGTCCTCTTCCGCGTGGGTCTCGGCGTCCTTGACCATGCGGTCGATCTCCTCCTGGGACAGGCCGGAGCCGTCCTGGATCTTGATCGTGTTCTCCTTGCCGGTCGCCTTATCCTTTGCGGAAACGGAGACGATGCCGTTGGCGTCAATATCGAAGGTGACCTCGATCTGCGGAACGCCACGCGGTGCCGGAGCGATACCCGCCAGCTCGAAGGAGCCGAGCAGCTTGTTGTGCGCAGCCATCTCGCGCTCACCCTGGAAGACCTGGATCTGCACGCTGGGCTGGCTGTCCTCAGCGGTGGTGAAGGTCTCGGAACGCTTCGTCGGGATGGTGGTGTTGCGCTCGATCAGCTTGGTCATCACGCCGCCCTTGGTCTCGATGCCCAGGGACAGCGGGGTGACGTCCAGCAGCAGCACGTCCTTAACCTCGCCGCGCAGCACGCCGGCCTGCAGAGCAGCACCCACGGCCACAACCTCGTCCGGGTTCACGCCCTTGTTGGGCTCCTTACCACCGGTCAGCTCGGTGACCAGCTCGGAGACGGCAACCATACGGGTGGAGCCACCGACCAACACGACGTGGTCGATCTCGTCAACGCTGATCTCCGCGTCCTTCAGCACTGCCTGGAACGGGGCCTTGGTGCGGTCCAGCAGATCCTGGGTGATCTTCTGGAACTCGGTGCGGGTCAGGGTCTCATCCAGGAACAGCGGGTTCTTGTCCTCGTCCACCGTGATGTACGGCAGGTTGATGGACGCCTGCTGGGAGCTGGACAGCTCGATCTTGGCCTTCTCTGCTGCCTCGCGCAGGCGCTGCAGGGCCATCTTGTCCTTGGTCAGATCCACGCCATGGCTTGCCTTGAACTTGTCAGCCAGCCAGTCGACGATGCGCTGATCCCAGTCGTCGCCACCCAGCTCGTTGTCGCCGGCGGTTGCGCGAACCTCGACCACACCGTCGCCGATCTCCAGCAGGGAGACGTCGAAGGTACCGCCACCCAGGTCGAATACCAGGATGGTCTGCTCCTTGTCGCCCTTTTCCAGGCCGTAGGCCAGGGCGGCTGCGGTCGGCTCGTTGACGATGCGCAGGACGTTCAGGCCGGCAATCTGGCCGGCATCCTTGGTGGCCTGGCGCTGTGCGTCGTTGAAGTAGGCGGGAACGGTGATGACTGCGTCGGTCACGTCCTCACCCAGGTAGCTTTCCGCGTCGCGCTTCAGCTTCTGCAGGGTGCGGGCGGAGATCTCCGGAGCGGTGTACTCCTTGTCGTCGATGGAAACCTTCCAGTCCGTGCCCATGTGGCGCTTGACGGAGCGGATGGTGCGATCCACGTTGGCGACCGCCTGGTTCTTAGCGGACTGGCCAACCAGAACCTCGCCGTTCTTGGCGAAAGCCACGATGGACGGGGTGGTACGGGATCCCTCGGAGTTGGCGATGACCTTTGCCTCGCCGCCTTCCAGAACAGACACCACAGAGTTGGTGGTTCCCAAGTCAATACCTACTGCACGTCCCATAGTGGGGTACCTCCTGTTGTTTTAATCCTTCGTCGGATTGCTGTTATCAGTCATCGAGCCTTTAGTGTGGACGACTCAACTCATGCTCTCCAGTATCCGGAGTTTTTCTCTCTAGTCAAATCTTCTTGAGTCAGTCACACTCAACCTGCTCACACCCTACTCAACTCATCGCACGTCAAACTTGTTCCCGATCGGCTCAACTTTTTTGAAAATTTTTTACAGATTCACCCCTGAACCTTCCCTGAAATGCGCAAACCCGCCCCATCTGTTTTGATAGTGGGCATGAAAAACCGCATACGCATAAACCGCGCCCTCATTTCCACCCCGTTGGCAGCCGCCCCGCTTGTCGCTACCTCGATCCTCGCTGGGTCGGTCATTGCCGCCCCCACAGCCTTTGGTGCAACCGCAGCCGCCGCCCCTTTTTCTTCCGCTACCCCTTTTGGTTCCGACGCCTCGCTCTCCGCACCGCAACTCCCCGCAGGATCGACTTTCCCATCTTCCGGCGCTCTGAAAACTGGCGGCCAGGAACAAACTCACTACAACGGCGCGTTCGACCTCGGCCAAGCGAGCAAGGATCCCAACGTGGGTGGACTATCCGGGCTTACTGCCCTCGCCGATGGCTCCTACCTCGCCATCTCGGATGACAAAGGCGATCATGGCCCCACGCGCGCCTACCGCTTGAACATCGACAACAACGGGCGGGCAAAGGTCACTGGACAAGTTATTTTCACCAAGCCAGATGGCAGCGCATACAACCCCAAGGAATACGATGCGGAGGAGATCCAGCAGCTACCTAACGGCCATTTGCTATGGACCACCGAGGGCGAATCAAAGGGATCGAAGAACCGCTCACCCCTTGTCATCGAATCCGATAGCAACGGGCGGGAAATCCGGCGCATCCATCCCCCGCACTATCACGTCCCCGACCACAATGCAGCAAAGGATATTGAACAAACTAAAGGGATAAGCCCCAACAAAGGCCCGGAGGGCATGACAATTTCTCCTGATGGGGAAACTTTTTACACTCTCAACGAGAACTCATTGGTGCAGGATGGGCCAATCAATACTCCCGAGGCGGGTTCCAAAACTCGGTTGACCGCTTACAGCACTGCAACCGGCAGGCCCAAGGCCGAGTATGTGGTCGAGGTGGACCCCACGTACGCCCCCAAGGCCGATCGCGGGTACGCTTCCTTGGCTACTTCCCCGGATGGTAGCCTCTACGCGCTGCAGCGCGGTTACATCCCCAAACAAGGTAACCGCGCCGAGATCTACCGTTTGAGTCTGGAAGGGGCCACCAATGTGCTTGGCCGGGAGCGCTTGGACGGTAGCGAGGTGCCCGTTAACCGCGAGAAGGTCTTCGATTTCGCTGGACAAAAACCCAGTGACATTCACAAGCTCGGTGACAACCAAAGCTCGAGTGGCGATAAGGCTAACACTGAGGCAAGCCCCAACATCTCTGCATCCCCCGAAAATGTTGAAGGCTTAACCTTCGCGGCCCCGCCTGCCCACTCCGCAGATGTGCCGGCTCACGGTTCCGTCACCACCGGCTCCCTTCCTGCGGGCTCCTCCGCCATCGGAAACCACGCCGGCAGCTCCACTTCCCCGGCGAAGTTAAACCGCGTGTACTTAATCTCGGACGATAACTTTAGTGATTCGCAGCGTACGTTGCTCCATTCTTTGGACATCCCCCAGCGCTAATTATCGCTCCTCACCAGCACAGGCGCGGAACGCAAAGTTCTAAGCCTGCGGGGTGGTTTCGATAGTCACTGTCCGGTCAGCGCACGCTGCCAATAACCGATGGTCGTGGGAAATCAATAGCACTCCGCGGTTCGCCCGCACGGTCTCGCGCAACATCTCCACAATTTTCGCCGTCGCAATGGGGTCGAGCATTGAAGTCGGTTCATCGCAGATGAGGAAGGCGGGATCCATCACAGTTGCGCGGGCCAAGCATGCTCGCTGCAGTTGCCCATCGCTTACCTGTGCTGGTCGGCGATCAAGCAATTCCCTATCCAGCATTGCTCGCTTCGTATGATCCTCCACGCACTCGCGAATCACTTCCCTATTGTGCTCCCCGGCGATCAATAAAGGTTCAGCGATGATCTCTCGGAGAGTCCACCGCGGATTGCACGCATCCCGAGGGGATTGGCTCACCAACGCTATTCGTGATCGCCGGCGATCTCGCCCCGTCACCACAGGTTCTCCGTCAATCGTGACCTTTCCCGAATCTGGGAGGAAACGCCCGGAAAGCAACTTGGCCAACGTCGTTTTGCCAGATCCTGAAGGTCCGATCAGCCCCACGAGCTCACCGCGTTCAATGTTCAGTTCAATTTTCTCCAAGACGAGTTTCCCCGCATAGGAATAGGTCACCTCGGTAGCTTTAAGCATTTCTCTCCCCTACCTCGGTTTGGTATTCAAGGCCTCCGCTGGGCAAAGCCCCAACCAACGCGTGACCAAAGTCGGTTTGCGGTGCAGCCCAAAACTCGCTGGCCTGTCTACTTTCCACTACTTCGCCCTCATGCAGCACAAAAATGTGGTCGCACGCTTCCCATTCTCGAAGGTCCTCTAGATCGTGACTTATCAGCATTACTCCGAGCCCCAGATCCTTGGCCGCGGACCGCAGTAGCTCCAGCGTCTCCTTCGTCAATTGTGGGTCCAATGCTGCGGTGGGCTCGTCTGCGATAAGGAATTGCGGATCTCCCGCCAACGCCGCAGCAAGCGCCGCTCGCTGCGCCATGCCGCCCGATAGCTGGTGTGGGAAATACTCGCTGACCTCAGAGTCAAGGTGAACGCGTTCTAACAACTCCTCCACATCCAAGCCACTGCCATGCCGATCGATAATCTCCTGGAGCTGGGTTCCAATCCTCCTCACGGGCGTAAAGGACAAGGCCGCGGCTTGGGGAACAAAACCCACCGTTGAGCCCCGCACACTAGCGAAATCAGTACTGTTCCAGTCTGCTTCATCAGCAGTGGTTTCATCGGCTTCCGCAACGTGAGCGGATCCACCAGCTTCCGTATCTTGGGTGACCCCGCTGGGTTCAAGGTGCCCTTTGGTCGCCCCGTGCGCTACACAATTCCCATCAGGCACCTCAGCCGGACAAAGCGAGACCTTCCCTTCTACTCGAGCCCCTGTTGGGACCACCCCAATCAACGCGCGCCCCACGGTCGATTTGCCAGAACCGGAGGTTCCGATCAGCCCGGCCACTTCCCCACGGCGCACGGTCAGGTTCACCCCACACACAATGTTTTTTGCCCCCACCTCTACGCCAAGCCCACGAGCACGGAGCTCCCCCAACTCGCTCGTCGCCTCAGTTGGCTCCGCAGGCTCCGACCTACGCCCTCTGCGGCCTGCCCCGGCTTCTTTCTGCAGTGCTGACTTCTTCTTTTGCTTTCCGACGCCACGCTCTGCCCGCGCTGTCGCTCCTCGGGTCAGCGATACCCCAGACATCGTGGTGAGCAGCAAGATCATCGCTGGGAAAACCAAAGCCCACCACGTCCCACGGGTGATGTCTTCGCGCGCCAAATCCATGAGCGTTCCCAGTGATGGCTCGTCAGCCTGGATGCCCAGGCCAAGGAAGGACACGGTGGATTCGTGCCACACAGCGTGGGGAGTGAGCATCGCCATCGCTACCAGTGCTTGACCAGAAGCCGCTGGTGCCAAATGCTTGCGCAGCACCCAGCCAAACGAGGCCCCTGCACCGTACGAGCACTGCACCGTTTCGGACGCGCGGACCGTCAACACCGCAGATCGCACGATACGCGCAACCGGTGACCAGTGAGTCACAGCGATGGACCCCACGATGGCAGCAACGGATCCCTGGAATAGTGCGACAATAACCACTGTCAAAATGAGGTGCGGAATGGCATTCACGGCATCGTTGATGCGCATAACAATGCGATCGACCACGCCACCGAGCCCCGCCGCCAATAAGCCGACGAGCACGCCCAATGTCGTAGCGGCAACCGCAGCCGTAAGCCCGATGAAAAGGGAAACCCGCAAGCTTTCTGCGGTTCGTACGAATAGGTCGAACCCAAAGTGATCAGTACCGAAAACATGCGCGGCAGTCGGTGAACGCAGGGAATTGGCAAAACTTGGAGTTCCCGCCTCGAAGATGGCGGGAACTATAGCTGCATACAGCACCAGAAGTGCAAAAACGCTTAATCCAATGAGGTGCCCACGCATCCACCTGCGGACACTCTGTGTCCGCGAATGCGTGCTAAACCCCTGTGCTTCAGCGCTGCCAATATCTAGATGAGCACTGTGTGCTTTCAAGGCTGAGTTATTCGAACTAGGGCTGTGCTCATCGGAGGAAAGAGAACTCTTGTTAGACATCGCTTACCCTCGGGTCGATAAATACGTAGGACAGATCGCTCAATAGAGATCCCAACATCACCACTACCGTGGTCGCGACCGTGGTGAATGCCAGCAGGTGAAAGTCCACGGCCACAGCCGATTCCACCGTGGCTTGCGCCAACCCCGGCCAGGAGAAAACCGTTTCCACAATCACTGCTCCGACGACCATCTCGCCGAGGCGCGCTCCGATCAAAGTGATCAGCGGCATGAGCGACATAGGCAGCACATGCCGAACGAGGATCGTGTGTTCGGAGAGACCACGCAAGCGCGCGTTGGCAACCGCTGGCGACTCAACGGCTTCGGCAGTAGAGCGTTGCATCGTCAACAAAGGCCACGACAGCTGCGAGATCGCTAGAACGACAGCCGGTGCGATGAGATATGGCCCCACCGTTCCCAGTGACGGGGACTTACCGACCGGCGCGGCTCCTCCCACGGGGATGAGGTGCCAGAACACGCCAAAAAATAGCACGCTTCCTAGGGCATAAATGTAGGAAGGAGTAGCTGCCACAAATACGCCCAACGCGGTTATCGCCCGATCCACCACTCCGCCGGGTCGGCGAGCAGCACTCAAGCCGAGAAGCGCTGCAATCGCCAGCATCAGCAACAGGCCCGCTCCGGATAGCAGCATCGTCCACGGCAGGCGCTCGCCAATAACTTCAACAACCGGTTTGCTGTACACCCGGGACCAACCCAGATCACCTGTAAAAACGTGCCCCCACCAGGAGGCCCATTGCTGGTACCACGGGGCGTCGAGCCCCAAAGAAGAGGCAATGCTCGCGCGTTCTTCGGCAGTGTAGTTGCCGTAGTTCGCGCCGAGGTGGTGCGCAAGGGGATCAAACGGCGACAAGGCAGCGAGGCCGAACATGATGAAGCTGACCACCACGGTTGACACGGCAATGAGCAACAAGCGCGTACCAACCATCCGGCCGATCCCGCCGAGGTTATCCCGGCGCCCCGGCAATACAAACCTGCGCCAGGACTGCCGAGTTTTTGCTGAAGTGGGTGCCCCGTCTGAACCGGAAACTCCGTTTGAATGAGATGCTCCAGCCGAGCTTGTCTTATCTGCAATCCGAACAGCACCAACGTGACCAGGAGCAGGATAACCAGCACCAGTGTGACCTTCAGCGGTGTGAACGTCCGCAGTGTTCACAGCGGCTCTGCCATGAGCGGAGTTAGCAGCAGAAGAAGTGGTAGAAACCGCTCTCATGAGTTATTTCTTCCAAGCGACTAGGCGCCACCAAGGCCCCCACGTCACGCCGTGAATATGGGGCTCGAGCAGGAGATTCGGTTTCTTCCACGAATTTTCCTTTGAGACGTAAATGTGGTTGACGTTCGCCAAAGCCAGCATGGATGGGTTTTCTGCGTGCTCGGCTTGGATCTTGCGCCACAGTTGGTTGCGCTTCGCCTCTTCGTTCTCACTGCGCGTCTCATCCAGCAGGTCATCCATTTTCTTGGAGCCGTAGTTGCCTGGATTGGCCCACTTACCCGTCGCGGGTGTGCGTGTGTGCAAATACTCATAGGCCATCACCGTGGCGTCATAAGGGGCCGATCCGCCGCCCAAAACGACCGACACATCGTGTACCTTCGGTTCGATGTCATGCCACGTGCTGGACTTGGTTTCGAACTCTAGGCCCAGCTTCTTCATCTGCGAGGCGAACTCGATGGCGATGTCTCGGCGTAGCGTGTCGTTGCCTGCATAGTAGAGGTCTACGTGGAAGAGCTTACCGTCTTTTTCCCGCACACCCTGGCTGTTCTTCTTCCACCCAGCTTCATCGAGTAGTTTCTCCGCTTTGGCCACGTCGTGTTGGAAATCCAGGGATGGATCGTGGGCATCACCGTAGATTGAGGACAATAGTCCAGAGATCGGAGTGCCCTGCCCTGCCAATGGTCCATCAATAAATGCCTGCCGATCAGCGGCGAGGTTCAATGCCAAGCGCACCTTCGGATCGGCGAACTCGGGCGTTTCAGGGAAAGAAATACCCCGCCAATCAGCCGTCTTGGTGACATCCACGCTGATGCCATCCTTACCTTCTAACCCCTTCAGTTGGCTGGGCGGAATAGCCGCACCATCAATTTCACCAGCAGCTACGCGCTGCGCGCGGGCCGTATCATCCGCAGCGGTCGTAACAACCAATTCCTTGACTTCCGGCGCACCGTCAAAATAGTTGTCGTTGGCTTCAAAGATCGTTTCATCACCCCGGCGCTCCTTCAGGTGGTAAGCGCCAGTACCCACGGGTTCGGTATTCAGCTTGCTTTGGGTAACTGCCCCTTTGCCCAGCATCTCGGAGGGAGCGATCGCGTAGGTGAGTCGCGACAACATTTCGGCAAGTGGGGAACGCAACTTAAACACCACGGTGTGCGGATCTTGGATCTGCACCTCGTCGATGATGTCGTAGCGGCTGACTACTTCGGAACCGACGGAAATGTCTTTGGCTACGTCATACGATGCCTTCACATCTTCGGCATCGAAATCAGAACCATCGCTGAACTTCACTCCTTCTTTGAGCTTCACAGTCCACTTCGTGGAGTCAGCATTGTGTTTCGGCATTTCCGCAGCCAGTGCTGGCACAAAGTTCGGAACCTTGTCTGACGACGATGGCTCTGGTCGCAGCAGACCGTCGTAGATCGGGCTCACCCCGGTTTGGGCATATCCCGTCGCTGGGTGGAATCCATCGCCAGCTTTACGGTCTGCCAAAACCAGCCGGGTGGGGTACTGGCCCTCCCCACCGGAAGCTTGGCGGCTCGGGTCACCGCAGGCTACCAGCGCCCCTCCAATCATCACGCTGGTTAAGGCACATGCTGCCCCTCGCCGCAGTTTTGTTCGCATACGTCATTCCTGTCCAGCACCCTATTTAAGGCGCTTATTGCAATTCATTGTCATTATTAGAAAAGAAACTACCTTACGGCATATTTAGATTTCAACCCCTTGAACTTTTCTCGACAGCACCGCAGGGTGCCTTAAGCTTGGACGCCATGGACATCTTCACCCGCGCCACCCCTGAACCCCCTCATGCGTTGCGACAGCATTTCACAATGAGCTCCCACCCCTGCGATACACATACCGTCTACTCCATTGCCCCTATGCAGTTCAGGGGCTCTCATGCCACCGACGCCACGCGCTACAGCCCGCACACTTCCGCCTTGGCGGAGATTCCACCCGAACACGCAGCTTCACAGGCTGTTCTTTTTATTGCGCCACACTCCCCCTCGGAGCCATTCACAAACAGACATTGGAACCTCGTCTGGCAACTCGCGGAAACCGATCTTCGAGTTGAAATACCAATCCCCCGCGCCAATAAAACTTCCACATCACCTTCCACTCCTCCCCCACACCCCACCACAGCATCTTCAACGCACCCCGGCACAGCATCTTCAACCGCTACCGCCTCCCCCACAGGCTCTGCGACCATTCGCCAAACCTACCGCAACCTCCTAACAGACCACGGCCCTCAACTCGTAACAGCCATAGCGGAATCGTCATGCATCCCCGAGTTATTGGACGCACTCCAGGAAGCGACCGCACCGCGCACCATTGTGCTGCTGGCGCCCCAAGCTAAAGACATAACCCTACTGAAACAGCTCTTCGGAGCCGATAGTTCGATCACAGACCGTGCGTTAGACACTGAAGTACACATCTTCTTCGCCAAGAAGGATAAGGGAAGCCCGGGGATCGTCGACGAGGCGTCGAAATTAAAGAAAAATGGAGCCACAGTCATCCTCCACGAAGGCGCTAGCGGCAACCGCCTATACCATCTGCGACATTCAAAGGCAGGGCGCGCAGCCCGGAAAGCGATCATTTCTGTGGCGCACAACACAGCAGCTCGGGATATTTAAGCAACATCACCGTTTCTAAAATACTGCCAAAAAATAGGTGCGACCAGCGGAGAAAACTTCACCAAAGCCCTGTTCAATTGTTAATCTACCTAGCAAGTAATTAGTTCATACATATTCCGATTCCAGCTCGGATGTGAACTACTTGACTGAGTCAACGTGGCTCATACAGGACTTGCGAGGAGCACAATAATGGACCTGCTTGCAGCAGGGCAGGCGACGTCCAATGACATTCCGTGGAACATCACCGTTCCACTGGGCATCATTGGCGCACTGCTTTCACTGCCCGCCTGGATTTTCTTCATCCGTGGCGCGGCGCAGATCTTTACCACGATCCGACTGGGCCAACCGGCGCTGAAAAGGACGGACAACCCCGCCGGCCGACTGATGAACCTGATCAAGGAGATCATCGGCCACACCAAGATGGCCAAGAAGCCCGGCGTGGCAATCGCCCACTGGCTGGTCATGGTCGGCTTCCTGCTGGGAGCCATGGTGTGGTTCGAGGCCTACATTCAGATCTTCGACCCCGAGGGCGGCTGGCCGATCATCGGTGGCTGGGGCCTGTACCACTTCGTGGACGAGCTGCTAGGCCTGGGCACCGTCATCGGCATCATCACGCTGATCATCATTCGCCAGAAGATCGGCGACAAGGATAAGAAGGCCCGTTTCTACGGCTCTAACTCCGGCGCGGCGTACTTCGTCGAGGCCGTTGTGCTGATCGAGGGCCTGGGCATGATCTTCGTAAAGGCCTCCAAGATCGCCACCTTCGCCAGCTACGAGGGCGGCCACGCGGCCACCGACTTCTTCACCATGCAGCTGGCCAAGATCCTGCCGGAATCCCCGCTGCTGGTTTCCATCTTCGCACTGATCAAGCTGCTGTCCGGCATGATCTGGCTGTTCATCGTGGGTCAGAACGTCAAGTGGGGCGTGGCATGGCACCGCTTCATGGCGTTCTTCAACATCTTCCTGAAGCGCAACGCTGACGGCCGCAACGCCCTGGGCGCAGCGAAGCCGCTGACCTCCGGTGGCCGCATGCTGACCATGGAAAACGCAGATCCAGAGGAAGACGCGATCGGCGTTGGCAAGATCGACGACTTCACCTGGAAGGGCTGGATGGACTTCACCTCGTGTACCGAGTGTGGCCGCTGCCAGGAGCAGTGCCCGGCTTGGAACACCGCGAAGCCGCTGAGCCCGAAGCTGCTGATCACCAGCCTGCGCGACCACGCCATCGAGTCCGCGCCGTACCTGAAGGCCGCACGCAAGGACGCTGCCCACGCAGGTGGCATGTTCTCCGGCGAAGGTGCCACCGACACTGCCGTTCTGGACGATCCTTCTGTTGACGCCCACGCGGACATGCCTTTGCTGCAGCTTGTCGCTGCGGGCGAAATGGGTGTTATCGACCCCGACGTGCTGTGGTCCTGCACCAACTGTGGCGCCTGTGTTGAACAGTGCCCGGTAGACATCGAGCACATCGACCACATCGTCGATATGCGCCGCTACCAGGTGCTTGTTGAGTCTGACTTCCCGACCGAGCTGGGTGGCCTGTTCAAGAACCTGGAGACCAAGGGCAACCCGTGGGGCCAGAACAACAACAAGCGCTCCGACTGGATCCAGAAGGCCAAGGAAGACGGCATCGAGGTGCCAGTCTTCGGCGAGGACATCGAGAACTTCGACGACACCGAGTACCTGTTCTGGGTCGGCTGTGCGGGCGTGTACGACGACAACGCTGTGAAGACCACGCGTGCCGTCGCTGACCTGCTGTACACCGCCGGCGTGAAATTCGCCGTGCTGGGCGAGGGCGAAGGTTGTACTGGTGATTCCGCCCGCCGTGCCGGTAACGAGTTCCTCTTCCAGATGCTGGCAGAGCAGAACATCGAAATGCTGGACAACGCCTTCGAGGGCGTGCCGCCGAAGCAGCGCAAGATTGTTGTGACCTGTGCACACTGCTTCAACACCCTGCGCAACGAGTACCCGGACCTGGGCGGTAACTACCAGGTTGTCCACCACACCCAGCTGCTGAACAAGCTGATCCGTGAGGGTCGCCTGGAGCCGGTATCTGCACCGCAGAACGGCCGTCAGGTCACCTACCACGATCCGTGCTTCCTGGGTCGCCACAACAAGGTCTTCGAGGCTCCGCGTGAGCTGATTGGTGCCTCCGGTGCCAACCTGGTGGAGATGGATCGCAACCGCGATACCGGCTTCTGCTGTGGTGCTGGTGGTGCCCGCATGTGGATGGAAGAGCACCTGGGCGAGCGCATCAACCTGAACCGTACGGACGAGGCTCTGGCTACCGGCTCGGACGCCATCGCCATCGGCTGCCCGTTCTGTAAGACGATGATGACCGACGGTGTGAACAACCGTCAGTCTGAGATCGAGAACAAGGAAGACCGCACCAAGGTTCTGGATATCGCCCAGATGTTCCGCGAGTCCGTCCTGGTCGACGGCGAGCTGCCTGCACCGAAGTCTCCGGAGTTCCTGGTAGCACCGGAGCGCGGCTGGGTTGACGAGGAGAAGCTGGCTCGCGAGGAAGCCGAGCGCAAGGCCGAGGAAGAAGCCAAGAAGAAGGCTGCCGAGGAAAAGAAGCGCAAGGCTGAAGAGGCCAAGAAGAAGAAGGAAGCCGCAGCCGCTGCTGGTGGCGCTGCCGCCGCGGGTGCCGCGGCCGCTGGTGCCGCTGCTGCTGCCCCGAGTGCTCCGAGTGCTCCTGCAGCACCGGCCGCTCCGGCTGCTCCTGCAGCACCGGCAGCGCCTTCCGCTCCTGGTGCACCGGCGGCTCCTGCAGCACCTTCCGCTGGCGCACCTGCTGCCCCTGGCGCTCCTGCTGCTCCGGCTGCTCCAAAGGCTGGCGCACCTGCTGCCCCGGGTGCTCCGGCAGCTCCGGGTGCTCCGGCAGCTCCGGGTGCCCCTGGCGCACCGGCAGCTCCGGCCGCTCCAAAGGCTGGCGCACCGGCAGCTCCGGGTGCTCCGGGTGCTCCTGCAGCTCCGGCTGCTCCAAAGGCTGGCGCACCTGCTGCCCCGGGTGCACCGGGTGCTCCTGGCGCTCCAGGCGCTCCTGCTGCTCCGAAGGCGGAGCCAGCCAAGTCCGCTGAGGCCGAGGCTCCCAAGGCCGAGCAGGAAGCTCCGGCAGCTCAACAGACGCAGCCTGCAGCCCAGCCCGCTCAGGATGGTGGTCCGATCAAGCTGACCGCCACCGCTCCGGGCGCACCAGGCGCTCCAGCTGCAGCTCCCGCAGCACCGGCTGCGGCTGCTGCTGGCGCAGGTGCCGTCGCTGCAGGCACTGGTGCCGCTGCTGCCGCGTCCAGCGACAACGACGCCGACCAGGCGGAGGCTCAGGAGTCTGCTCCGGCAGAGGCCGAGGCTCCCAAGGCCGAGCAGGAAGCTCCGGCAGCTCAGCAGGCGCAGCCTGCAGCCCAGCCCGCTCAGGATGGTGGTCCGATCAAGCTGACCGCCACCGCTCCGGGCGCTCCGGGTGCACCAGGTGCCCCGGCTGCAGCTCCCGCTGCACCGGCTGCGGCTGCTGCTGGCGCAGGCGCCGTCGCTGCTGGCGCAGGTGCCGCTGCTGCCGCGTCCAGCGACAACGACGCCGACCAGGCGGAGGCTCAGGAGTCTGCTCCGGCAGAGGCCGAAGCTCCTAAGGCTGAGCAGGCTGCTCCTGCCGCTCCCGCTGCCCCTGCGGCTCCGTCCGCTCCGGCAGCGGAGACGGCACAGCCCGCACAGCCCGCGGCACAGCCCGCACAGGATGGTGGCCCGATCAAGCTGTCGGCGATGACGCCAGGCGCTCCGGGAGCACCCGCTCCTGCTGCCCCTGCAGCCGCCGCCGCAGCTCCGGCTGCTGCCGCAGCAGCACCGCAGGCTGAGGCACCACAGGAGGCACCAACCGCAGAGGCTCCCGCCGAGCAGCCGCAGGCCGAAGCAGAGGCTGAGGCTAAGGCACCGGCAGCTGAGGCTCCCGCCGAAGATGCTCAGCCAGCTCAGCCAGCCCAGCCAGCTCAGCCTGCCAACGATGGCGGACCGATCAAGCTGAACACGATCGTTCCGGGCGCTCCGGGAGCTCCCGGCGCACCAGGCGCACAGTAAGCGCGGCTAAGTCGCACGCTCCATAGCGGCGGCGGGTCCAGCACCATGCTGGATTCGCCGCCGCTTTGCCGTTTCTACCCCATGCACGATGTCCCAAATCTTCCATTTTGGGAATGAATGGCCGACTTGACGGGATCGTCAAAACGCTCTGACCTGCACGAAAAGAATGGTTCTAAAAGTAGAGTGGAAGATTTGGGACACCCCGGCCGCAAGCCTCCTTGCACCCACCGCAAGAATCTCCGGTTGGGAATGTACCCCGGGCACCCCGTAGCCTAGAATTAGTTCTCATAGACACTCCCCTAGACAGGAGCGCACACGGGCATGCAAGAATGCATGAACGCTTGGTGCTGCTCGACGCCTCACGCCCGCAGATAGAGGTAGGTTTCCCATGACTGACGCTGACCCGACTGACAAGAACAACCCCCTCAACGCGGGGAAGTCTGTAAGCGACGCCGAGGAAACCCCTTCCGAAACCCCAGCCAACCCCACCGCCCCGGACGACCTCGAAGAGGACAAGCCAAAATCCGGCCTGCGGAAGTTCTTTGGGATCATGCCGTTCTGGGCCTGGGTGCTGACCCTCGGCCTGATCGCCACCATCGTTGCTGGAGTCACCGCGTACGCCACGATGCGCTCCACGGAAACCGGATCTCCCGGAAGCGCTAGCAGCACTGAGCAGCTGAAGCCCTCGTACCCCAAGCCCACCACCACCGGCAAGTACGATGACGACGATACAAAGCCGACCCCCGATGCAGGCCCCGGCTACGGCAGCTACCAGGACTACTACTACGCGCCGCAGGTACCTCAGACGACTGAACAATCTGAAACGGAAACCTCTGAGGAAAACAAGCCGTCCGAAGGCTCCAAGCCCGCCAAGCCCGCCAAGCCTTCCAAGTCCCCCAAGCCATCGCCCGGCCGGAACACTGGCGGTCCGAGCGTAGGCGGCCAACGTCCGGGTGGAAACGTCGGCGGTAACGCAGGCGGCACCTCCGGCAACGGAAACACCGGCACGGGCAACGGCAACAGCACTGGCACTGGCGCAGACACAGACTCGGACGCTGGCGCCAGCGAATACGACGAGTAACCCGATAGCCACACGCGCAGGCCACGCGAGCGCGAGGGGGGCGTCACCAAAAACTATAAAAACAGCAGCCACAATGGCACAATGGGGAGAATGAGTACCCCCAAACGCCCCAGCGAACTGCGCACGCTGGATCAATCCACGAAGCTGCAAAACGTCCTCTACGAAATCCGCGGCCCGGTGAACACCGAGGCCGAGCGGATGGAGGCCGACGGGCACCGCATCCTGAAGCTCAACACGGGCAACCCCGCGGTGTTCGGCTTCGAGGCGCCGGATGTGATCATGCGGGACATGATCGCCGCGCTGCCGACGGCGCAGGGCTACTCCACGTCGAAGGGCATCATCAGCGCCCGCCGCGCAATCGTCTCCCGCTACGAGGTCATCCCGGGCTTCCCCCAGTTCGACGTCGAAGATGTGTACCTGGGCAACGGTGTGTCCGAGCTGATCACCATGACCATGCAGGCGCTGCTCAACGATGGCGACGAGGTGCTGATCCCCTCCCCGGACTACCCACTGTGGACCGCCTCCACGTCACTGTCCGGCGGCCGCCCCGTGCATTACCTGTGCGACGAGGAAAACGACTGGATGCCCTCCATCGAGGACATCAAGGCGAAGGTTACGGAGCGCACGAAGGCCATCGTGGTCATTAACCCGAATAACCCGACGGGCGCGGTGTACTCCCGCGAGATCCTGCAGCAGATCGTGGACGTTGCGCGCGAGCACTCCCTGCTGATCTTGGCCGACGAGATTTACGACAAGATCCTCTACGACGATGCCCAGCACATCAATATCGCCTCGCTGTGCCCGGACCTGCTGTGCATCACCTACAACGGCCTGTCGAAGGCGTACCGCGTGGCGGGTTACCGTTCCGGCTGGATGGTGGTTACTGGCCCAAAGGGGCATGCAAAGGGATTCATCGAGGGTATTAACGTGCTGGCGGGCACGCGCCTGTGCCCGAATGTGCCGGCGCAGCACGCGATCCAGGTGGCTATTTCTGGCCGCCAGTCCATCGACGATCTAGTGCTGCCGGGTGGGCGCCTGCTGGAGCAGCGCAACGCCGCCTACGAGGCGCTGAACGAGATCCCGGGCGTGAGCTGCGTGAAGCCGATGGGTGCGCTGTATGCCTTCCCGCGCCTGGACCCGAACGTGCACGAGATCCACGACGACGAGCAGTTCATGTTCGACCTGCTGCGCTCCGAGAAGATTCACCTGGTGCAGGGCACGGGCTTTAACTGGCCGACCCCGGACCACTTCCGCGTGGTTACGCTGCCGTGGGCCCGCGACCTGCGCGCCGCGATCGAGCGCTTGGGTAACTTCCTGGCTAGCTACCGGCAGTAGCTGTTGCTGTTTTTCTTAGCGACGCCACCTCGCGCCCCAGCTAGTTCCGGAAGTTCAGGTAGGCCTTGGAGGGGGTCGGGCCGCGCTGCCCCTGGTACTTGGAGCCCAGTGCACCACTGCCGTAGGGGGCTTCCGCCGGGCTGGTCATGGTGAATAGTGCAAGCTGGCCGATCTTCATGCCCGGGTAGAGGGCGATAGGCAGGTTGGCGGTGTTGGAAAGTTCCAGGGTGATGTGCCCGGTGAAGCCCGGGTCGATGAACCCGGCCGTCGAGTGCGTCAGCAATCCCAAACGGCCCAGGGAGGACTTGCCTTCCAGGCGCCCGGCCAGGTGGGCGGGGATGCCGAAGCATTCCAGGGTGGCGCCCAGGACGAACTCGCCAGGGTGCAGGATGAAGGCTTCGTCGTCGGGGACTTCCACCAGGGTGGTGAGTTCCTCTTGCGGCTGCTTCGGGTCGATGTGCGTGTACTTGGAGTTATTGAACACGCGGAACAGGCCGTCGAGGCGCACGTCGATGCTGGATGGCTGGACCATCTGATCGTCGTGGGGGTCGATCTTCAGCTCGCCGGATTCGATGGCGGCGCGGATGTCTCGGTCTGAAAGTAACACGCTCTATAGCCTAGCGGGTGTGGCGCTGTGCGCAGCCAGCTAGCCGTGTACTAACCCCGCCCCAGCGCCAGGAATTTCCACCCCGCGGCTTCCCACGCCTCACGTGGCAGGCAGTTGCGGCCGTCCAGCACGGTGGGGTTGTCCCCGGCCACCAGCTTGTGAGCAGCCACCGGGTCGAGTTCCTGGAACTGCTTCCATTCCGTCGCCACGATCACGATCTCTGCGCCTTCGAGTGCTTCCTCTACATTCGGTGCATAAGTCAGCGTGGGGAAGATCTTCGCTGCGTTCTCCATGCCCTGCGGGTCGTACACGGTGACGTTTGCGCCGCTCAGCGATAGCGAACCGGCCACGGACAGCGCCGGGGAATCGCGCACGTCGTCGCTGTTGGGTTTGAATGCCGCGCCGAGGACCGTCACGTTCCGGCCGATCAGGGAGCCGCCCAGCGTCTCCCGCGCCAGCTCTACTGTCTTTTCGCGGCGGCGCATGTTGATGGCGTCCACCTCACGAAGGAACGTGAGCGCCTGGTCGGCGCCGAGCTCACCTGCGCGCGCCATGAACGCGCGGATGTCCTTCGGCAGGCAACCGCCACCGAAGCCCAGCCCGGCGCCGAGGAATTTTCGCCCGATGCGGTCGTCCATGCCGATCGCGTCGGCGAGTGCGGTGACATCCGCGCCGACGATCTCGCACAGCTCCGAGACCGCGTTGATGAAGGAGATCTTGGTGGCCAGGAAGGCGTTGGCGGAGACCTTGACCAGCTCCGCGGTCGGCAGGTCCATCACCAGGAACGGGGTGCCTTCGGCGAGCGCGGGGGCGTAGATCTCGCGCGCGATGTCCTCTACGCGCTGCTGCTCGGCGCGGTCATCGCTGTTGGAGCTATCGCCGCCGAGGCCGAGGACAATGCGGTCGGGGTGCAGGGTGTCTTTCACCGCGTGGCCTTCGCGTAGGAACTCGGGGTTCCACGCGATGGTGATTTGGGCTTCGTTTGGTGACGCCGCCACGATCTCATCCGCCTTCTGCTGCAGCTCGTGCGCAGTGCCGACCGGGACGGTGGACTTGCCGAAGATGGTGTGGTTGCCACTGACCAGTGGGGCGAGCGTTTCGATGACGGCATTTACATAGGTGGTGTCCGCGGCATAGGAGCCCTTACGCTGCGGGGTGCCGACTCCGATGAAGTGGACGTGGGCGAACTCAGCAGCTTCGGCGTAGTCGGTCGTGAAACGCAGGCGGCCGGCTTCGATGTTGCGGGTGAGGATCTCTGGCAGACCGGGTTCGAAGAAAGGGACGCGCCCTTCCGAGAGAGCTTGGATTTTGTCCGGGTCGACATCGACTCCGAGCACGTCGTGACCCATTTCGGCCATGCAAGCGGCGTGGGTTGCGCCAAGGTATCCCGTTCCAAACACTGTCATACGCATAGCAGGCAAATCTACAATTGCTAGGTAAACGGGAAGTGACTTCCAGGTGATCTTGTTTGCAGCGTTTGGTTAACGAGTCTTAAGTGTTTTTCAGGCGCCGATCAGCACGGGCTGGCTGTAAAGTTCTCCAATGTGCCCTAAACCTGGATCACATACCCTCACCAACCGTCACACCCCCAAATTAACCCCCTGCAAAAAGTCAAGAGGACACGCCGTCACAAATGCCACAAAGGCTCCTAGCTGCACAAATGCAGCGCTTTTGATCTGAGCACGTCAATATAAAGCATTGCGTGATGCATATCACTCAAGAAGTTTTCCTCAGGTTTTCCCTATCCGCAGAAAGCCTGTTAAGGTTGCTGCTGTTAGGACTTACCAGCGTTTCTCCAGCTTTATAGCTGCAAACTCTTATAAACAGATGAGTGGCTACCAAGGGATTGCGGGAAGCGAAGAGTGAAGTCCTTGACTTCGAACCACTCACATTCAGAAAGGCATTTCAGATGCGTAAGTTCCGTAACGCAGCTCTGGCTGTTGCTACCGCTACCACCGTCGCCATCTCCGGCGTTTCCGTCGCTTCTGCTCAGGAGGCTGGCGACCAGACCCCGGCTGCTACCGGCTCCTCCGACCTGAAGGGCAAGATCCTGAAGGGAATCGAATGGGATTCCGAGTCTGGCAAGACCGCTTCCGGCGATAAGATCGCTACCTGGCTGAAGGGCGAGGACACGAACAACGAACTGCCGATCTGGGCAAAGATCTTCGTTGGTGGCGGCATCGCTGCTGCAGCTGCTTCCGTTTTCGGCCTGATCGTTGCTCCGGCCTACAACTTCCTGAAGTACAACGGCTTCCTGGGCTAATCCAGAGCTGCAATTCTCTTTCATCACACGATTTCAAGGAAAAGGATTCTTAAAATGAAGAACTTCCGCAAGGCCGCTCTGGCCATCGCCACCGCTTCCTCCGTTGCCCTGGGTAGCACCGCTGTCGCTTCCGCTGAGCACGACAAGACCCACGTCGGCCCGGTTTACGGCTCCTCTAGCGAAGCAAACAAGGAGGTCGGCAAGGTTCTGGGCGCTGACAAGGAGCTCACCGGTGAGCAGGCCTTCGGCCCGTTCCAGCAGCCTAACCAGCCGGGCTGGTGGATCCTGACCAAGACCCTCGGCTTCACTGCTATCATCGGCGCCGTTGCTGGCCTGGGCATCGCTGTAGGCAACTACCTGAAGAACCAGGGCATCATCAAGTAAGACCTGTTAGAGCTCTAAGCTCCAGGCTTTGATAGCCGATCAAGGGGCGGGAACGAAACTTCGTTCCCGCCCCTTTTCGCATGTCTACAGTCACTCTGCTCGCATCTTCCCTCCCTGGAAGCTCCCTCCCTGAGCAAATACTTCCCCCTTGCACACAACCTCATCTCACACAATCACACCGCCCCATACCACCGTTTAGCGTCATGGACTGGGACGGCCCCGTGTCACCTATACCCCCTTGCTCGGCTATGTGAAGCAACCAAGACCCCCAGAGCAACGAAAAGCGGGGCGCATGTCATCGCACGCTCCCCGCTGAGCCCCTCCCTAACAGATCTACTGCCCTCCGGCTCCTCCATGGCGGCTCCCCGGTCCTCAACCCCAGGCCTGGAGCCAGTTGGCCTAACCCCTACTTGCAGCTCACAATCGGCTGGGGGTCGTAGACCGTGCGCTGGGTCTCGCGGGACAGCTCCTTGCCCTTGAGGTCGCGGATCACGCGAGTGTCGGTGGTGGTGAAGCCCGGCGCGCCGGAAGACGGCGAGCAATCGTCGCCATCCAACTCAACCTTGTTCGGCGAGGTTGGGTTGGTCCGCTCACCCGGGATGGATTCCACATCCACCTGCTTCACGCCATGTAGTCGCACGGTGACGGAATCACCGGTCACGTCCGTCGTGATGCGCACAGGCGTATCGAACGGGTTCTTAAACTGCAGGTCGATTGCGCCCTCGAATACGGTCGCCTCGCGGCCGGCCGGGTAGCGGGAGATGTAATAAGAGTGCGGGGTGTGCGCCACGTCCTCCATGCCTGCGAAGTATGCGGCGTTGTACAGCGTGGTTGCGAACTGCGAGATACCGCCGCCCACAGCCTTGCCCGCGTGGCCGTCGATAATAATGCTGGACTCCACAAAGCCCTGCTCCGTACCGCGGGGACCGGTGTGGCCGTTCAGGGAGAACGTCTCCCCCGGCAGTACAATCGCACCGTTCACCATCTGCGCCACGCGGCGGATGTTCACACCGGAGGGACCGCTAAATCCACCCGTGGTGAAGGCACCTACTTCATCGTCGAAGTGAGCCTTCTTAGCCTGCTCAGTGGTGTACTTGGCCTTCTTGTCCTCATAGACCACCTTGTGTTCGCGCTTCTTTTTATCCAGCGCCTTGGCCTGGAAGTCGCCAAAGGTGTCCTTCCACTTGATGGCCACGCCATCCTTCGACGGCACCACCTTGATGTCATCGCCGTTGAACTCGAAGCTCGCGTCTCGGTATTCCACCTCGGTGCTGGAAAGCTGCTCACCCAGCACCTCCTTGGCCTTGTCCGTGTTCCACTGCGGCATGAACTCTCCGCCATCCACCTTGAAGGTCAGGATGGAGTGCCAGTCCTGCGGGGTGATCACACCATCGACCTTGTCGCGGCCGT
The DNA here is from genome assembly GCF_014335105.1 of Corynebacterium sp. LK28. Lineage (NCBI taxonomy): Bacteria > Bacillati > Actinomycetota > Actinomycetes > Mycobacteriales > Corynebacteriaceae > Corynebacterium > Corynebacterium sp. LK28. The sequence goes on from NZ_PDGZ01000008.1 coordinate 181,422, forward strand.
GGAACACCAGGTTCTTCGCCGTCGCCGGGGCCACGTACTGCTTGGCTGCACGTTCCGCGGCGTCCTTATCCGCATCTGCCGGTGTGATGGTGGCTTCCACGTTCACGCGCCCGTCGGTGTTCAGCCAGTTTTCCCGCACCTCGGTAGCCAGCAGCTCGCGGTCGACGGTCTGCCCCGGCTTGTCTTCCTTGATATCCGCCTTGCCCTCGTTGTTCACGGTCAGCGCTGCGTTCTGCGGATCGCGGGTCAGCTCGCGCTCCACGCGATTCAGGGACCGGTTCAGGCTTTCATCCGTGATCCGCGAGATAATGCCTACCTCGCGGGTCTCGAAGAAGGAACGGATGCGCGTAATCGGGTTCAGCGGCTGCTGGCCCGCCTGATCCACCGTCGCACCCCAATCCACCTGCATGCCGGACTGCGTGGGCTCGATGGTGGAGCTCATGTTGCCCGCATTCACCGTCACCGGCTGGCGGGTGCGCTCGCCCAGATCGTTGCGCAAGCGCTGCTCAGCCTGGGACTTATCCACACCACTGATGTCCACGCCACCGACGGTCACACCACGGGGAACTGTGCCTTCACTCATGGCCAAGTCCACGCCGTAAAGCACACCCCCCAGGCCGATCAAACCAACAAAGAACCACACCCACCACGGAATGCCTCGGCGCTTGCGTGGCTTAACGGGCCGGCTTTGCTTAGTCTGATCCTGAGAATTCACGCAGGTAAGTCTATCGTGAACACCCCCTATCAGGGAATTCTTTTACTTGGAAATGCAGGTGCGATCCACGGATTTGCGCACCCGATCCTCCGGGATCCGGCCGTCATCGATCGCTGTGCGTATAGCCGCCACCACATCGGGGATCTCCACGGCTCCGGCCGCTGCCAGCGCCACATCCGCGCCCGCCGCCAGTGCGGCCACGGCTGCCTCCGGGCCGGGATAGGCATCCGTCACGGCCTTCATGCCGGTCAGGTCGTCGGTGTAGATCACGCCGTCGAAACCTGGGGCGTCCTGCTTCGGCCCGTAGCCACCCTTCCGCAGCAGCTTGTAAGCCTCCGGGTTCACCGAGGACGGCAAAGGCTTACCCAACCCCGGCACCTGCACGTGGCCGACCATCACGGACATCCCCTTTACGCCTACCAACTCCCGGAAAGGCAGCAAATCGTTGTCCTGCATTTTCTCCAGCGGCGGAGTGGTCACCGCGCCCATGTGCGAATCGCCCGTCGCGTGCCCATGGCCCGGGAAGTGCTTCAACACCGGAGTCACCCCAGCCTGCTGTAGCCCCTCCGAGTACGCCCGCGCGTAGTCGGCCGCCACCTTCGGATCGGCGCTGAAAGCACGCGAACCGATCGCATTGTCGGAAACATTCTGACCACCGGCCAAGTCCACCACCGGCGCGAAGTCCACAGTGATGCCCAAAGCGCGGATCTTCTTTCCGTGCTTCACCATCAGGTCGCGCACCTGCTCGGGGCTCATGGTGTTCGCCATCTGCTGCGCGCTCGGCAGTTCGCCAATGATCTCCGATAGGCGCTGCACCAGCCCGCCTTCCTCATCCACACTGACGGTCAGCGGTTCACCCGCGCGCTTTTCCAGCGCCGCCAGGCTACGCGCGGGGTCGCCCTGCCCATTGAGGATGCTGCGGTCCGTCTGCGAACCAATAAAGAGGTGCCGCACACCTAAATCGACGGCTTGTTCTGCGGATTCGTAGTTTGTGACGCCCACCGCCAGCATCCGCCCAGCCATATCCCTAGGGGCCTTGCCCTCCACCTGGGTACACGTCGGCCGGTCATCCGCCTGGGCTGCGGTGGATTCGGCAGCGCCGGAGGTTCCGGAGGTCGGCGCGGCGGAAGTGGTGGTACCCGAGGATGAGGTGTTGGTGGGCTGGTCAGTGGGCGTCGATAAGGAACAAGCGCTAGAGGCAACAAGAAGAGCGAAACCTAAAGCGCCAGCGGCTACGTGTCTACGGGGCATAGTATTAACGTAGTAACAAACGCAACAAGCAGAGCACCAATCGAAGAGTGCAATCGAGGAGCGATAACCATGACCGAGCAGGCAGAGCAAGCACAGCAGGCACAGCACAAGGCCTTCGACGCGAGCGGCGATACGGTGCTGATCGCCTACGACGGCTCTGCGGAGGCTCGCGGCGCCGTGGAACATTCCGGGCGCTTCCTGTCCGCAAAGAACGCCTACATCCTGACCGTATGGGAGCCGATCCACCGCCAGGCTGCGCGCGCAGCGGGCATGAGCGGCATGATGCAGCACGACTGGTCCAACGAGACCGGCGAGCACCCGGAAGACGACGATCCGGCATACGCAGAGGCAGTGAACATCTGCAACGAGGGCGTGGAGCTGGCCAACTCCCATGGTTTTGCAACCGAACCTTTTTTGGTAGAGTCCGGAACAGCTATCTGGAGCGCCATCGTGGATGCCGCCGATGAGCTGGATGTGGATCTGATCGTCACGGGAACCCGTGCACTATCGGGCTGGAAGTCCTTCCTGCAGTCCAGCGTGTCGGACAGCATCATCAAAAACGCTGGTCGCCCCGTGCTGATTGTCCCGCCGATCGAAGATGAGGACTAGTTTTCACAAACGAACGTTTGTGGGCGTTTCATTAGGTACGATCAACAAGAAGCTAGTACGCTAAAACCACAACAGTCCCAATAGGAACAGGAATTAACATGGCTTACGAAACTGCCTCCAACCGTCGTGGCCTGGGCGCCCTGGTCGCCTCCGCAGTCGCAGGCCTGGTTCTGGGCGGCGGCGCCGCCTTCGGCGCAGGTGCAATGGCCGACTCTACGGAACTGCCCACCGACGAACAGATCGCCGTCAACCAGGACAATGCCTTCCTGGGTGCCGTCCAGTACGGCGGCCGCACCAGCGAATAAAGGCGCAACGCCACGTGCCAACGACGGCGCAACGCCCCCTTTCTCGCCGCGCTTGGGTGTACACCACCCTCGCGTGGTTTCTTTTCGCATTCCTACAGTCCCCGGGGCTGACCTCCGCCGATACGAAGCTGAACCTGACCGCCAACCCCTGGGGGTTCCTTGGCCAGGCGCTGTATCCGTGGACTGACACATTCCCGCTAGGGCAGCTGCAGAACCAGGCCTATGGGTACCTGTTCCCCCACGGCCTGTTCTTCGCCGTTTTTTCCTTTCTGCCCGGGTGGGTAGTGCAGCGCCTGTGGTGGGGTTTACTGCTGACGTTGGCGTTTTCCGGCACGGTTCTTCTACTGCAGAGGCTGCGGATCGGCAGCCGCGGATCGCGGGTCGTCGCGGGCATTCTTTTTGCCCTCTCCCCGCGCATCCTGACCACCCTGGGGGCCATTAGCTCCGAGGCGTGGGTGTGTGCGCTAGTGCCGTGGGTATTGCTGCCGGTGGCCAGTGCGGCTCTGCTGGCGCGGGGAACTAGCGATCGCGCGCGTGGCTGGCCCGACAAGCGCACACGAGCCTACCTGGCCAAATACGCGCTGCTTAGCGCACTGGCAGTGCTGTGCCTGGGCGCGGTGAACGCCGTCGCCACCGCCGTGGCCATCCTGCCCGCCGTGATCTTCTGGCTGGGCATGTGCATTCGCCGCCCGCGGGTGGGCCTGTACTTTGCACTGTGGTGGGTGCCCGCCGGGCTGCTGGCCACGTTCTGGTGGATCGGCCCGCTACTTCTGCTGGGCAAGTACTCCCCGCCGTTCACGGACTACATCGAGTCCGCATCACTGACCACCAACTGGATGAACCTGGCCGAGGTTCTGCGGGGAACCACCAGCTGGACGGCCTTCCTTTCCGCCGAGCGCCAAGGCGGGTACGCGCTGGTCGGAGAGCCCGTTTTCGTCGCCGGCACCCTGCTGGTTGCATTCCTGGGGCTGTGGGGGCTAACCCGCCCGCGCCTGCCATTCGCGGGCCGCTGGCTGGTGATCCTACTGGTGGGTGTGGCTGCGATGGTGTTCGCCACCGCCCCGATCTCCCCGTTCTCCGTCTGGGGTCGCGTATTCCTCGATGGCGCGGGTGCGCCCCTTCGCAACCTGCACAAGTTCGATCCGCTGGTGCGGCTGGTGCTGGTGGTGGGTATCGCCCACGGGTTGGCGCGCTTGCCGTGGCCGGGGTTAAGCCGCGAACGCTGGGCGCGGTGGCGCAACCCGGAGAAGCACGCCGAGGTACCCCGCGCCATCGCCGTCAGTCTGCTGGTCGCCGTGGTCACCGCCACCGGCTGGTCCGGGCGAATCGCCGCCGCGGATGCCTACCGCACGGTACCCGACTACTGGACCGAGGCCGCGGACTGGCTGAACTCCGAAGTAGCGAAGGAAGCCGGGGATTCGCACGTCCCCGCCCGCACGATGATCCTCCCCAAGGCCCGCTTCGCCCGCCAGACCTGGGGAAACACCCGCGACGAACCCGCCCAACCGCTCTTGGACGTACCGTGGGTCGTCCGCGACTCCGTGCCGCTGGTGCAGCCAGAGGCCATCCGTGGCCTCGACGGCGTGCAGCGCGAGTTGGAAACCGGCACGGCCATCCCCTCCCTCGCCGCCACGTTGTGGCAGCAGGGTGTGAGCTACCTGGTGCTGCGCTATGACCTCACGAGCGCTGCCGATACCCCCGGAGCCAAGCGGATTCAGCACACCCTCGAACGCTCCGGCGGGTTCGACAAGGTCGCCTCCTTCGGCGACGACCAGGTGCGCATCTACCGCGTCGATGCTGGCGCTGGCGGTCCTGGCGCTGGTAGCTCTGGGGACCTGCGGATTATTGACGCCGAACGTCTCGACGTCGCCCATTCCGGCCCCGAATCCCTCCCCCGCCTCGCTGCGGCAGACGCTGCCCTGGGTAGACAGGGTTCAGCGAGGACGCGCGTGGGGGCGTCCCAAGGTAAAGAACTAGGGCTAGCAGCACAGACGGTGACCGATACGCCTGCGCTGCGCGACCACAACTACGGCAACGTGGTGGGCGCGGACAGCGAGATCCGCAGCATCGACGACGAAAGCAAGGTGCTCAACCCCGTGCGCGACTACCCAGTGCGCGACGCAGATGGGCGGGAGCTGGCGCCGGAACAGATGACGCGCGTGGAGGGGCGCGGCGAAGTGCGGGTCTCCTCAACCGCCGCGGATCCGACGGGATTCGGCGGGGCGGAAACATACTCGTCCGCAACCTCCGCAGTGGATGGATCGCGCCGGACCGCGTGGCGGCCGACCGTCGGCAACGTGGCTGGCCAATACATCGAATTCCGCCTGGAAAAGGCACACAACCAACTGGCGCTGCGGCTGGACATTCAGGGGCGGCCGACTCGGGTGCAGGTGACAACCTACCTGCAGGATCGGGTGGTGGCAGGCACCTTGAAGACCCTGGAACCGGGCAAGACTAACAAGGTGAATGTGCCGGCGGGCAAGGCCGACAGGATCCGCCTGACCATCGTGGGAGCCTTCGGCGATTTCGGCGTGGCCGAGGCGAAGGTGCTGGCGGGCGAAGAGGACGTCACGCCGCAGCGAGTGCCGACGGTGCCCCCGGTGGACGCGGTGGACGCGGCGGACGGGGTCGACGGGGCTGACGGGACCGACGGAGTAGCCGGGGACGGTGCACAGGGCGCTGGCGCTGGCTCCGCAGTGAACAGGTGGGTGTTCGGCCAGGAAATCAGCGAATCCGTGATGCTGCGCAACTTCGAGGTTCCGGAATCCATCGGCAACGGTGCGGGGCAGCTGCCGGTCGTCGTACATTCCTCCGAGTGCGCCGACGACGACCAGGCGCCGGTGACTATCGACGGCCAGGGCTTTTCCTGCGGCGACACCCTGAACCTGCCTGCGGGGAAGCACGCGCTATCCACCACCGCGCGCTGGGTGGCGCTATCGGTAGCCGAGCCGCTGTTCGGCGCTGCGGTGCGCGAGACCCCGGCCGCGCAGACCTTGGAGCAGGCCACCCCGCGGGATCAGCTCGCCCCCGGCGAGCAGTCCACGCACCTGGAGGCCTCGGACAAGAAGCGCATTTTGTTTAGCCCCTCGCAGGCGAACCCTGGGCGCATCGCCACGCTGGAACACGACGGCGAGACCACACAACTGACCCCCATCACCGTCAACGGTTGGCAGCAGGGCTGGATCGTCCCGGAGGGCGCGTCCGGGCTGGTCACCATACATTTCGAGGGCACTGGATTGTATCGGACGTGGCTGGCCATCGGGCTGGTAGCGGCACTGGTGCTGGTGGGCTTGTGCATCTTTGTGGCGCGGCGGACGCGCCGGATGCCGGTGCCCGCGGAGATCGCTGCGAGTACGGCTGGCACGGGCACGGCCGACACAGACTCAGTCGACGCTGCTGCCGATACCTCTCCCCACCTCCGCCGCATCCTGCTGGCTGTCAGGGCCATCGTCGGACTATCCGCACTGACCGCGCTAACGCTCTGCATCCGTGGCGCGTGGGGCAGCGGAAACTACTACGCGGGCGGGTTCGTGGTGAACGGCGCACTCGCCGTCGTGCTGTTGGCCGTGGTTGCCTCGGTCCTCGCCTCGGCCTTCGTGGAAGCCCGCACCGAACGCCACCAGGAGTTAATCGCCCGGCGCGCGGGCTCCTCCACCAGCGCATAACTCAGCGCAGCGACGGGCACGCTCAGCACAAACGTCGCCACCAACACTAGCGCCGTGTACCCACTGAACAGATGCACCCCAAGCAGCGGGAACACCAGCGACAGCAGCGACATGTGCCACAGGAAGATCGCATACGACCAGCGGCCCAGCGCCTGCATCGGCGCCGATTCTAGGAACTTCGACCGCGGCGCCAGCGTGTACGGGATGATCAGCGCGGCGGCGAACACCAGCCCGTACAGCGTCCGGCGGGCGAACTCCGCCGGCGCCGCGTGAGTCAGACCCTCCGGCCCATCCGAAGCCGCGACCGCCAGCGCGCCGATAGCCAGCAACCAGAACACCCAGCGGAACTTCGCGATGGCTCGAACCTCGGGCAGCTGGTACCGGGCGTCAATACCTTCGGCCCCATCCTTTCCCGTGCGCGCGTAGGCACGGTCCTGCACGATCGACTCCAGCTCCGCGCCGAGCAACCCCACCCCAAACCATGCGATAAACGCAGGTGGCATGATGTGCGGATTCAGCCCACCGGGTGCGGGTGGCTCAGCGAATGCGGGGATGAAGGCCCAGCCGAAACTCGCCGCCGCCACTGCGACGATGCACACGATGCGCCATTTTCTTTCTTGACGCCCCCACGCCACCGCGATCACAGGAAGCACAAGGTAGAAGGCCATTTCTACGCACAAGCTCCACAGGTGGGTCAGCCCGCCGATCAGGCCACCGTCGACGTAGATCTGCACCATGATGACGTTCGAGAGCATCTGCCACACCGTCGGCGCTCCCGCAACCGGGAAGAACAGCAACACGATCGCGACGGTGACCAGGTAGGCGGGGAAGATTCGCCCCAGGCGCTTGACGTAGTAGCCCGCAAGGGTCAGCAGGTTGTCGCGCGAGGTCGATACCGCGAAATCCGCCCGGTGGCGGCGCCACAGCAGGAAGCCGGAGAGGGCGAAGAACACAGGCACGAAGAAGTCGGTGCGCGCCATCATGCGGTTCAGCAGGTTGCCGGTATCCGCCCCGGTCTGGAAGGCGACGTGGGTGATGATGATGCCGGAGCAGGCAATCGCGCGCAGCCCTTCCAGCGCAGGCAGAAAGGGCGCGGGGCGGGCAGTGGCCTTATTCGTGCTCGAGTTCTTAGCACTCGGGATCTTCGTGCTCATCGGGATCAGCATAGCCGACGATCTGGATGGGCAGAGTCAAAAACGCTAGCCCCACATATGCACAAACACCCAGGACAACGGCCTTTCACAGACTTTTCTTGAAAAATATGTTGAAACTACGAAGTATCTAGTTTTGATTGGCTAAAGTATTGGAAGCTTTCAAGGCTAAATGAAGTCACCGGATAAATTTCGACAGATAGAGTCAGGAACCCCCTCCTATGAAGAGAATCCTTTCCTCCGTAGCGATTGTGCTCGGCGTAGCGATGCTGGTCCTAGCCTTCGCCCTGCCCACCTATGTCGTCCCCAAGGGCAAGGTCCTGCCGCTGGACCTGGTTTCCACCACCGGCACCCCGAAGACCCCCGGTAACCTACTGGATTCCGGTGCGCTAGCTTCCGGCAAGCCAGTGGGCGATAACAAGGACAAGCCGGAATGCAAGGGCGATAACCCGCAGATCAAGTGCTTCATCAACAAGGGGCTGGAGATGCAGTCCCAGCGCTTCACCACTGCACAGGAGCCTTCGGACAAGAAGGTCGTCACCCTGGAGGCCGGCCAGACCCTGTTCCGTACGGACAAGGAAGAGCCGAAGAACCTGATCAGCGCGTCGATCGACCACGTCACCCTGGATCGCAAGACCCAGATGCCGGTGCCGGATCCGACTTCCTCTATTGAGCTGAACGCACCGGCGCTGGATGCAGCCGCCAAGGAGGGCAAGGACGAAGAGGTTGAGGCTTCCGTAGCTCCGTTCACCCGCCCGGGCATCACCTACCAGTTCCCGATGGGCACGGACCGCAAGTCCTACGACTACTTCGACATGCAGATCCTGAAGACCCAGCCGATCGACTACGTCGGTGAGGAAGAACAGGATGGCGAGAAGGTCTACCGCTTCGAGCAGACCGTTCCCCCGACCGAGCTGTACCCGGCACTGCGCGAGCGCCTGGAGGCCGACGGTGAGCTGTCCAAGGGCGACAAGGGCACCCTGGCCGCGCTGCGCCTGAAGTTCCCGGCGAAGGTGTGGGGCCTAAAGCCGGAAGAGATTAAGAACAAGGGCGGCGAAGGCGAGAAGAAGGCCGACGAAAAGAAGGACGGCGAGAACGGCGAAGGCGAGGACAAGAAGGAGGACCTCGGTCCCGAGGTCGAGATGTCCCGCTACTACACCGTCCACCGCGTGCTCCGCGTGCTGCCGGAGACCGGCGTGATCGTCAACGGTTCCGAAGAGGTCTTCCAGTACTACGCGCAGGACGACGAGGACGCACAGCGCATCTTCGACAACAAGGAAGAGGAAATCAACAACCCGACCCGCACCGCCGTGTACTTCCCCGGCGCATGGGACGACGATTCCCGCGCAGCGCAGATGAAGAAGGCTTCCGAGGGTAAGGAAAAGCTGAAGCTGATGGGCACCATCCTGCCGTGGATCCTGGGTGTTGTTGGCCTGATCCTTCTGGTTATCGGCTGGATCGCACACCGCTCTGCACGCCTCGCCAGTAAATAATTCCCTTTGACCCACTAGACTGTTCGCTGTGAGATCGCAGCAACCCAAGACCACCGCCACGCGCGATCGTTTGATCGTGCAGGGGTGGTCTTTTCTTATCTCGCTGGTCACGCTGTGGCCTTTTTGGCTGGGGTTGCGCCCTGATTCTTCGAAGGCCTTCATGCTGCGGGATATGTTCGTCCCGCACTCGCTGCCGGAAAACTCCAACAACTTGGGCATCAACGATGGAGCCCCGCGCGCGTTGCCGCAGGATGCGATCCTTGCCCTGTTCTCCCCCACGATTCCCTCGACGATGCTGGCCAGCGCGTTGGTCATCGGCTCGTGTCTTCTGGGCTGCTATTTCGCCGGCGCGATGGTGCGCGATATGGCGGGTGGGCGGTTGTCCGCACAACTCGCGGCGGCTCTTTTCGTGGTGTGGAATCCCTTCGTCATTGAGCGTTTCCTGCAAGGCCAGTGGACGGTCGCCACCGCGGGTATGTTGTTGCCCGCCGTTGCTTATCTCGCAGCCGCGCGGCGCCACGGCCTGCTGTATGTGGCGATCTGCCTGTGCGGCTTCGTCCCTACGGGCCTGGTGCTGGCTCTGCTGACGTCGCTGGTCTTTGCCCCTTCACACGGGGAACGTATACGCAATCTTGTCGCCAGCGCCATCGCCTCACTGCCGTGGGTGCTTCCCGCCCTGTGGGTATCTAATTCTTCGGAGACCCGCTCCGATGCCCTGTCTGCCGCGTTGTTCTCCACCCGCGGCGAGACCTTCCTGGGCCCCCTAGCCTCCACCATGGGTCTATCGGGAGTATGGAACGCGGATGCCATCCCGCCGTCGCGCACCCTGTTTTCCGTCGTCGTCGGCGTGCTTTTGTGCATGGTTCTGCTGCGCGGCTTCAAGGAGCTGTGGCAGGTCTACCGCGCCGTTGCGGTGCTGACGGTTCTTTCCTTAGTGACGCCCCCTCTGCTGGCCACCGGTTGGGGCGTGGATTTAATGGGCTTTGCCATTAGCCACGTTCCCGGCGCGGGCATGTTCCGCGATACCTCGAAGTTCGTCTGCCTAGCTATCCCCGGATTTGTGCTGCTGATTGCGGTGGCCGTGGAACGACTGGACCCCAGCCGCACCGATGGGAAGTCTGCCAAGAAGTCGGCTGGAAAGTTCGCGCGCGCCACGTGGGCGCCGCGCGCGGCGGCGGCCGGGTTGGCAGTTGCGTGCGTGCTGACCGTACCGGCTTTCCCCACCGACGTGGCTCCGCTGAAGCGAGTACAGATGTCCAGCACGTGGGAACAGATGGCCAACATCGTTTCCGGGGCTCCGAATGGCAAGATCGTTTTGCTGCCCCCGGGCAACTACCGCACTCGGCACGATCGTCCGCACGTCGACCCGGGGTTGAAGTTGCTACCGGGCTCGCCGATGGATCCCGGGTTCCTGATCGTGGACGGCAAGATGGTGGACGGCAATCCGGCCAGTATGAAGATCCTGTCGGACCTGATGAGCGGCAAGAACACCCTGCAGCGCAATGGCGTGAGCTGGGTGGTGGTGGACTGGTATTCCATCTCTGATGGCGCGGCCATGTCAAAGGCCTTGCAGGTGCTGAATTCGCAGGGAATCCGGCGCGTCCTCAGTGCCGATAATTACGACCTCTACCGCGTGCAAAGTCCTACCCTGCCGCGTTCCCCGGTGCAGGATCAGGCACCACTGTTCGTTGGCATGACGTTCTATTGGATGCTCATGATGTGGGGTCTGTGCATTTGGCTATGGCGTAGCGTCCGCCAGATGCAGTCACCAGTGCGGGCCAAGACAGAGGAACGCTAGCTCCCAGCCGCCGCGCGGGCTTCTGCGCCGACCTCTTCGCACAGGAGGGTCTCCCACGCCCGGCCGGTGGCATCCCAGGAAAACTCCTCCGCCCGGCGCTTCGCCGCGCGCCCCATTTCCCGGCGCTTGTCCGGGTTATCCAGCAGGTATTCGACGGCGTTCATCAGCCCGCCGGGCGAATCGCACAGCAGGCCGGTCTGCCCGTCGATGATGGAATCGCGCAACCCGGCGGAAGATTCATAGCCCACCGTCGGCACCCCGTGCTGCCCGGCCTCGATCACCGCCAGGCCCCAGCCCTCCTTGCGGGAGGGCATCACATGGACGGAGGCACGGTTGAGGATCCGGTGCTTCAGCTCCTCGGAAACGAAGCCATGGAAGATCACCAGCGGCTCGATCCCCAGTTCGCGGGCGTAATCCCGCAGTCGGTCGGCCCACCACCCGTCGCCAATGATGTCCAGGCGCACGTTCGGGTGAGTGCGCGCCACAGCCGCCACCGCGTCCATGGCGTGCTCGATCTGCTTGTGCGGAACCAGTCGGGAAAGCGCCACCAGGTGAATCGTCTGCTCTTCGCTGGCGTGGTCGGAGTTGGGGCTAGGGGCGTCCGGAATCAAAGAAGGAGCAACCGGATCGATGCCGTTACGAATGATCTCGATGTTGCCGCGCGGCACACCGAGCTCCACGAGCTCCTCGGCGGACGGTGCAGAGACGGTGACCCAGCGACGGCGGCGATGGATCCACGGCGAGAGGGTTGATTCGATCAGCCAGCCGATGCGGGACAATACGGGGCCAGCGACGGACCACTGCTCACGGTGGCAGTGATGAGTCAGCACGACGGTGGGAGCACCGCTGACCAGGGAGGCGAAGAAGGGCACGCCGTTTTGGGTATCCACCACAACGTCCGGGCGACCGATATCCGCCAGCGAGCCACGCCCGAATCGCGCCGCCACGATCGCCGCCAGGGCGCGCGGGTACACAGTCAGGTTGCCGCCGCCGCGGGAGAAGCGAAAGTTGCGGCTGACCTGCTGCGATCGCGTAGAGCCAGGATAGTGGGCGGTGCGGAAAACCACCTGATGGCCCTGGGCAGCCAGGTGCTGGCCTACACGCTCCAAGTAACGCTCACTGCCGCCACCTTCGGGGTGGTCCGTGTCGCGCCAGCAGAGAAGCAATACTTTCATGATGAACACAATTCTAGCCAGCCCCGCCCGCGCCTTAGATAGCTTTGGCGAATCTTCCCCAGAACCGGCGCCGAACCTGCAAAGATAGACACTCGATGAGCCCGAATAACCGCCCTTCCCGCCAGCACTCCCAACAGCGCTCCCGGCAGCGCCAAGCGTTGAGCATCTTCCGCCGCCGCGCCACCCTGCGCCGTTCCTTCGGCCTGCTGAACGATTTTAAGTACGAGCAGACCCAGCCCGATATCTTTTACGGCCACCTGGCCGAGGACACGGTCGGGTTGATCCGCGACATTTACGCGGGTGTGCGCGGTACAGGCCAGAACGAGCCCCTACGCGACGCGAAGATCCTGGACGTCGGCGGCGGACCGGGGTATTTCGGCGTGGCCTTCGACAAGGCCGGCGCGGACTACTACACCTGCGAACCGGACGTTGGCGAGATGGCCGCCGCGGGCATCAAGCTGCAGACCTCGGTGCGGGGTTCGGGGCTGGACCTGCCTTTTCTTAGTGACGCCTTCGACATCACCTACTCTTCCAATGTCGCCGAACACGTACCGGATCCGTGGCGGATGGCGGACGAGATGCTGCGGGTGACGAAGCCAGGCGGAGCGATGATCTACAGCTACACGGTGTGGTTGGGTCCATTCGGCGGGCACGAAACCGGCCTGTGGCAGCATTACGTGGGTGGCGAGTTTGCCGCCCGGCGCTACGAGAAGAAGATGGGCAAGCCGCCGAAGAACCGCTGGGGCGAAAGCCTGTTTAACGTCTCCGCCGGCGAGGGCCTGGAGTATGCGCGCAAGGTGGACGGCGCCGAGCTAGTGGCCACATTCCCCCGCTATCACCCCTGGTGGGCATGGTGGATGGTGCAGGTTCCGGGGCTGCGCGAATTCGCGGTCTCCAACCTGGTGCTGGTGTTCCAGAAGAGCTAGCGCAAGCTCCGTTGGAGCGGGGGCACCATAAAGGGGCAGAAAAAGACATAAGACTACAACTATTTCCCCGAAGAACGGGTAATGTGGCGTGAGACACAAGTCTAGTGTTGTGACCTGCTAGGTCACTGGATTAACGAGCCACTGCCCTAGCCGATCATTGCACTAATGAATCACTGTCGAGAACGATAGGAAATAGGACTGACATGACCAGTAACACTGGCGCCCCTGAGGCATTCATTTACGACGCCGTCCGCACCCCCCGTGGCAAGGGTAAGCCGGGCGGTTCCCTGCACACTGTGAAGCCCGTTGACCTGCTCTCCGGTCTGATCGAGGCCATCATCGAGCGCAACCCGGGCATCGACCCCAACCGCATCAGCGACGTCATCGCTGGCTGTGTCACCCCCGTCGGCGACCAGGGCATGGACATCGCCCGCACCGCCGCCCTGAACGCCGGCCTGCCGTACACCGCCACCGGCTTCCAGGTGAACCGCTACTGCGCCTCCGGCCTCACCGCCGTGAACCTGGGCGCACAGAAGATCCGCTCCGGCTGGGACGACCTGGTCTTCGTCGGCGGCGTGGAGTCCATGTCCCGCGTCCCGATGGGCTCCGACGGCGGCGCCCTGGCAATGGACCCGGCCTCCAACTTCTACAACGACTTCATCCCGCAGGGTATCTCCGCTGACATCATCGCCAGCCTGGACGGCCTGACCCGCGAGGACCTCGACACCTTCGCTGCCCGCTCCCACGAGCGTGCATCCAAGGCCTGGGAAGAGGGCCACTTCGACCGCACCGTCGTTCCGGTGAAGGACCAGAACGGCATCACCCTGCTGGACCGCGACGAGACCATCCGCCCCGGCACCACCGTCGAGAGCCTGTCCGGCCTGAAGCCCGCCTTCGCCATGATCGGCGACCAGGGCGGCTTCGACGCTGTCGCACAGACCAAGTACCCGCAGCTGGAGCGCATCAACCACCTGCACCACGCCGGTAACTCCTCCGGCATCGTCGACGGCGCAGCCCTGCTGGCCATCGGTTCCGAGCAGGCTGGTAAGGACTTCGGCCTGACCCCGCGCGCCCGCGTTGTCTCCGTCGCCACCTCCGGTGTGGAGCCGACCATCATGCTGACCGCCCCGGCACCGGCCTCCCGCGCAGCTCTGGCAAAGGCTGGCCTGAAGCCCGAGGACATCGACATCTGGGAGATCAACGAGGCATTCTCCTCCGTCGTTCTGCGTGCACAGCGCGAGCTGAACATCCCGGACGAGAAGCTGAACGTCTCCGGCGGCGCCATCGCCATGGGTCACCCGCTGGGTGCGACCGGCGCGATCATCACCGGTACCGCCGTCGACGAGCTACACCGCACCGGCGGCCGCTACGCCCTGATCACCCTCTGTGTCGCAGCCGGCATGGGTGTGGCCACGATCATCGAGCGCGTCTAACTGACCTTTCCCGCAGACCAAAACACAAGAAACACTCAATTTTCTTCTGACAACCTCCCGCGAACGCAAGCGTGAGGGCGTCAATAAATAAAACAAGGAGCATCACACATGAGCATGTTCAAGTGGGACCAGGATGGCGACGGCATCGTAACCATCACCATGGACGACCCGAACCAGCCGGTCAACACCATGAACGACACCTTCCAGGGCGAGCTGCCCGAGCTGGTGGAGAAGCTGCAGGGCGCAGTGGAATCTGGCGAGGCCAAGGGTGTGGTCATCACCTCCGCGAAGAAGACCTTCTTCGCCGGCGGCGACATCAAGTCGATGATCAAGTCCACCCCGGAAGACGCAGAGGCAATCACCAAGCAGATCAACGGCATGAAGGCCGGCCTGCGCGCCATCGAGACCCTCGGTGTGCCGGTTGTCGCCGCCATCAACGGTGCGGCGCTCGGCGGCGGCCTGGAGATCGCTCTGGCCACGCACCACCGCATTGCTTCGGACGCCAAGGGCCTGAAGGTTGGCCTGCCAGAGGTCACCCTGGGTCTGCTGCCGGGTGGCGGCGGTGTGACCCGCGTGGTCCGCATGCTGGGCATCCAGGACGCACTGATGAAGGTCCTGACCACCGGCCGTCAGTTCCGTGCGGAGGACGCACTGAAGACCGGCCTGATCGACGAGGTCGTCCCGGCTGACCAGCTGATCGACGCTGCCAAGAAGTGGATCAAGGAGAACCCTGAGGCTTCCCAGCCGTGGGACCAGAAGGGCTTCAAGATCCCGGGCGGCACCCCGACCAACCCGCAGCTGGCACAGTTCCTGCCCTCCTTCCCGGCTAACGTGACCAAGCAGATCAAGGGCGCACCGATGCCGGCTCCGAAGGCCATCCTGAAGGCCGCCGTTGAGGGCGCACAGCTGAAGAACATCGAAGAGGCCACGGCCGTAGAGACCCGTTACTTCGTGGAGCTGGTCACCGGTACGACCTCCAAGAACATGATGCAGGCATTCTTCTTCGACCTGCAGTACTGCAACGGTGGCGGCTCCCGCCCGAAGGACGTTGAGAAGAAGCAGTTCAAGAAGCTGGGCATGGTTGGTGCCGGCATGATGGGCGCAGCGATCGCTTACGTGGCAGCAAAGGCTGGCATGGAGGTTGTGCTGAAGGACATCAAGATGGAGGCTGCCGAGAAGGGCAAGTCCTACTCTGAAGGCCTGGAAGCTAAGGCACTGAAGCGTGGCAAGACCACCGAGGAGAAGTCCAAGGCTCTGCTGGATCGCATCAAGCCTTCCGTCGACTACGCTGACCTGTCCGACTGCGACATTGTGATCGAGGCCGTGTTCGAGAACACCGAGCTGAAGCACAAGGTATGGGCAGAGATCGAGGCTGCCGTGCCGGAGGATTGTGTGCTGGGCTCCAACACCTCTACCCTGCCGATTACCGAGCTGGCTACGGGTGTAAAGCGCCCGAAGGACTTCATCGGCATCCACTTCTTCTCCCCGGTCGACAAGATGCCGCTGGTGGAGATCATCAAGGGCGAGGAGACCTCCGACGAGACCCTGGCTGCGGCCCTGGACTTCACCGGCCAGATCCGCAAGACCCCGATCGTCGTGAACGACTCCCGCGGCTTCTACACCTCCCGCGTCATCGGTTTCTTCCTGAACGAGGCTATGCGCATGCTGGCTGAGGGCATCGACCCGGCCGTCATCGAGGCCGCTGGCCGCCAGGCTGGCTACCCGGCACCGCCGCTGCAGCTGCAGGACGAGCTGAACCTGAAGCTGGCCCGCAAGATCGGTTCCGAGACCCGCGCTGCCCAGGAGGCTGCTGGCCTGACCGTCGACGACGGTGGCGTGACCGAGATTGTGGACAAGATGCTGGACGTCTACGACCGCCCGGGCAAGCTCGAGGGCAAGGGCTTCTACGAGTACAACGAGGAAGGCCGCCGCACCGGCCTGTGGCGCGGCCTGTGGGACGAGCTGGGCGCCGGCAAGGTGAAGGTCGCCGACGGCGAGTCCACCGTTGCAGGCACCGGCCTGGATTCCGCCGCTGCCGGCGCAGCCCAGAAGGCTGCCGCTGACCCGAGCGGCGTAGCTGCTGGCTCCAACGTTCCGGCTGACGCACCGGCCTTCATCGACCTGGTGGAGCGCCCGCTGTTCGCCGAAGCTCTGGAGACCCAGAAGTGCATCGACGAGGGCGTGCTGACCTCTGATGCGGATGCCAACATCGGCTCCATCATGGGCATCGGCTTCCCGGCATGGACCGGCGGTACCCGCCAGTACATCAAGAACTACGACCGCCCGGCCGCCGCAACCCTGCCGGAGGGCAAGGTTGCGGACCGCGACGGTGGCGACTACCCGACCCGCGGCGTTGCAGGCTTCGTTGCCCGCGCCGAGGAGCTGGCCGCTAAGTACGGCGAGCGCTTCACCCCGCTGGAGTCCCTGAAGAAGTAGTTCTTCTGTCGCCCCTTTAGTGACTAGCCCCGGTTATTGGTTCTGCGGAGCCACTAGCTGGGGCTAGTCCTTTACTTCCGTCTTGTGCAGCTGCGCATCCAGGTCCTCCGGGTCCAGATTCGCCTCGGAGAACGCACTAGTCAGCGGCAGGCGTAGCTCCAGGTCGGTTCCTGGGCAGAGTTCGATCTTTCCCTCATCCAGCGTGAAGTCCAGCACGTGCCCGCCGACGGTGCGCGAATCGTCGATGAAGTGCACGTGGCATCCGGGGACGGAAATCCCCTTCTCGTAAACCGGCGTGCGGAAGCCCGCGATAATTCCCGTGACGTCGGTGAAGTGCTGCTCGGCGTCCTCCTCCGTCACCTCGACCATCGGCCGATACGGCGGCTCTTGTTTCACGACCGTGCGGGTGACCACGCTGCTGAAGTGCCCGGTAATGCGGACGGCATACATGTAGTTCGAGGAGGGCGTCATGCCGTCAATAAACTTCGACAGGTCCGCGCGGCGGATGTTTTCCGGGGCGCGACGACGAATGCGCGGCACGAAGTTGGTCGCCACGGCGTAAGGGCTGCGGGTTTCCAGGTCAGCGCGGGTGGCGCTGCCGTCGTGGCGCAGCTGGTAACAAACGCCATCAATGATGACCATCTCGCCATCCAGCGCGTCGAACGTCCCCAGCCCGAAGTTGCCCTTGCCCAGCAGCTCGCCGACGGTCATCTCGCCGTCGTAAATGCCGTCCAGCAGGGCGGTCATCAGGGAGTTCTGGAAGATTGTGTGCCTAGTTACCGGTGAGTCACTCATGCCCCCATTGTTGCTGCGCTCGCCCGTCGCTCGCTTTTCTTAGTGACGCCCCTCCCGTCTCAACTACCCCCAATGTGGGGACGGGGGCACCGGATCGGTGGGTTGGAAACTAGCTGCCCTTCTTGACGGTGATAGTCCAGCCAGCGTCGGTGGTTTGCTCAAATTCCGTGACTTCGTGGCCGTCGGTAGCTGCCCACCGCGGGATGGCATCCGTGGCCTGGGTGCAGTCGAAGTCGATCTTCAGGGAATCTCCGACTTCCAGGTCGGCCATGGCTGCCTTTGCGTCGACCAGCGGGAACGGGCACACCGCACCAAGTGTGTCGAGCTTGTAGGTGCGATCGCCGACCAGTTCGAGGTCACTCTTCGCCGCCGCGCTGCCCGCAGCTGCATTGTTCGCAACTGGAGCATTTCGATCCAGCAGCAGGGTTCCGGTGGTGTGGAATCCCAGATGCTCTGCCATAGCGTTCAGCTCTGCGGCGGACTGTGCGTCGCGCGGAGTAGACTGCGCCTGACCAGCGTTCTGGCCGGTTGGCTGGGCAGTTGGCTGGACAGTTGGCTGGCTGTCCCTTGGGCTGGATGCCTGCCCCGGCACCGCGTCGGTGGGCTTGAGCCATAGCTTGGCGGCAATTCCGATTCCAATCGAGATGAACAGCAGCGCGACCCAGCCCTGGTAGCTAAACAGGGAGGTCTGCACCATGCCGTTGCCCACGGTGCAACCGCCGGCGGCAGAGGCCCCCACGCCCATCAGCACGCCACCGATGACAGAACGAACAGCCTGCTCAGCGGAGGGGACGCGCAGGCGGAATTCACCGGATGCCTTAGCTGCAAAGAAGGCACCCACCAGCAGACCAAGCACCAGCATGACTCCCCAATCAACCGTGTCTTCACCGCTGATCAGGAACTTGGAAAGGTTGGACGACGGGCTGGTGATGCCAAGACCGTCATTGCGACCCGTCGCTGCCGACAGCGGCCATGCGAGCACACCCAATGCGCCGATGATGGCCGCTGTGGGGTAAAAGTGCCACGGCTTCTCCGCCAGCAGGTGAGCCAGACCAGTCTTCTTTGGCTTCAGAGTCGCCATCTTCGGCGCCTGAGCTTCCTGCGCCAGGAAGCGGCGGGTCAGGAAGGCAACTCCCAAGGCAAATGGAATAACGAGCCACCAGACCGAGATTCCCAGGGAGGCGTGCACCGTAGTAATCGGCAGCTTCCAGCTGCGCAGGCCTTCGTTGAGGGCGGCCAGCGAGCCGCCCTTCATAGCGGCAGCACTGCCGGCGTAGAAGACCAGCGCCAGCCACGAGCCGATGAGACCCTCAGCGGAGCGGTACCAAGTACCGGATGCACACCCGCCCGCCAGCACGATGCCCATGCCGAAAAGCAGGCCGCCCAGAACAACGGCGAGCGGTGCAAACGGCTTGTACTCGGGAGTAATTACTCCCGCAGTTGTAAGCGCAGCCAGGCCGACCGCGTGCACCGCAATGACGATGAGCAGGGCGGTAAAGCCCCGCCAGGTCTTGTTCAAGAAAATGTCTCGGATCATGCCGGTCACGCAGAACCTGCCGCGTTGCATAACCCAGCCGAGGACAGCGCCTAAAGCTAGTCCGGTGAGAATCATGGGTTCCCCTACTCTAAATCAAAAATGAACCGATCTGTCTAGTTTG
The DNA here is from genome assembly GCF_014335105.1 of Corynebacterium sp. LK28. Classification (NCBI taxonomy): domain Bacteria; kingdom Bacillati; phylum Actinomycetota; class Actinomycetes; order Mycobacteriales; family Corynebacteriaceae; genus Corynebacterium; species Corynebacterium sp. LK28. The sequence goes on from NZ_PDGZ01000008.1 coordinate 200,832, forward strand.
TTGCGGCCATACTAGTCCGCACTTACCTCCCCTTGCAAAAACGCAGCACCACAGACCGCCGCCACAAGGTCGCCGACGAGTATTAATAACGGCGGTTGGTTCAATCCCATAACCCACAACCAATAGCAACCTATTAATCGTTGAGACTTTACAAAGCCAATGCTATAATGAGTGGTGAATCGCAATCGCACCGCCTACATTGCCGACCTGGAATCTATTTCAACTTCGCGACGTCGCCGAAGAAAATAGGTAGGCTTTGTGGCGACGGTTACGAAACAACTGCCAAGAAAATCCATCGAAGCCAAGCCTTTAGGAGGCACAGCATGTCCCTCATTAACACCGAGATTCTGGACTTCAAGAACCCCGCATTCCACAACGGTGAATTCACCGAGGTCTCCAAGGACGACGTCCTGGGCAAGTGGTCCATCTTCTTCTTCTACCCCGGCGACTTCACCTTCGTCTGCCCCACCGAGCTGGGCGACCTGGCTGACCACTACGAAGAGCTGAAGGGCATGGACGTAGAGGTTTACGCGGTATCCACCGACTCCCACTTCGTGCACAAGGCATGGCACGCAGAGTCCGAGCAGGTCGGCAAGGTGAACTACTACATGCTGGGCGACTCCACCGGCCAGCTGACCAACAACTTCCAGAACATGCGCCCGGGCGCCGGCCAGGCCGACCGCGCAACCTTCCTGGTAGACCCGGAGGGCAAGATCCAGTACATCGAGCAGACCGCCGAAGGCATCGGCCGCGACGCTTCCGAGCTGGTTCGCAAGGTCAAGGCTGCTCAGTACGTTGCAGCTCACCCGGGCGAAGTTTGCCCCGCCAAGTGGGAAGAAGGCGAAGAGACCCTGACCCCGGGCATCGACCTGGTTGGCAAGATCTAACTAAACCTTCCACTCCCCTCCCCGCTGAATAGAGGCGGGAAACCCACGGCGGGTCGGGCTTTCCTTACACGGATCCCGCCCGCCGTTTTTAGTGCCTCCCGAAGAACCCACGCGTGGCGCGTTTTCCCCTTGGGTGGCGTCAATAAGAAAAGAAAGCGAGCAACCCACAATGGCTAAGCAACTACTAGACGACAACCTGCGCAAGCAGCTCGGTCAGCTCGTCCCGCGCATCACCGAAGACGTCGAGCTGGTGTACGGCCTGGACGAGCGTTCGGCCTCCGAGGACCTGGAGAAGCTGCTGCAGGACATCGCCGAGCTATCCGACAAAATCACCGCGCGCCGCGACGACGACGCACACGACCGCAAGCCTGCCTTCAGCATCGTGCGCACCGGCAGCGACATCTCCGTGACCTTCGCGGGCATCCCAATGGGGCACGAATTCAGCTCCCTGGTACTGGCACTACTGCAGGTCGGCGGTAACCCGATCAAGGAAGACAAAGACCTGATCGAGCAGGTAGAAAACCTGGACGGCGACTACGAATTCGTCACCTACATGTCCCTGACCTGCCAGAACTGCCCGACCGTTGTGCAGGCACTGAACACCATGGCGGTGCTGAACCCGCGCATCAAGCACACCGCGGTGGAGGGCTCGCTGTTCCAGGACGAGGTCAACGAGAACAACGTCCTCGCCGTGCCGACCATCTACCTGAACGGCGAGGAGTTCGGCCAGGGCCGCACCACCATCGAGGACTTCGTGCGCAAGCTGGACAGCGGCTCCGCAGCGCGCGAGGCGAAGAAGCTGAACGAAAAGGACGCCTACGAGGTGCTGGTCGTTGGCCAGGGCCCGGCAGGTGCAGCAGCCTCTATCTACGTCGCCCGTAAGGGTCTGAGCGTTGGCCTGATCGGCGAGCGCTTCGGCGGCCAGGTGCTGGACACGAACTCCATTGAGAACTTCATCTCCGTACCCTCCACCGAAGGGCCGAAGCTGGCGGCGGAATTCGAGGAGCACGTCGGCCAGTACGACATTGACGTAGTGAAGGCCCAGGCTGCGACCGGTCTGACCCCTGCCGCCGAGGAGGGTGGCCTGCACACGGTGCACTTTGGGGATGACGCCACCCTGCGCGCCCGTGCCCTAGTTATCGCTACGGGCGCACAGTGGCGAACCCTGGGCGTTCCAGGCGAGGAGGAGTACCGCAACAAGGGCGTGACCTTCTGCCCGCACTGCGACGGCCCGCTGTTCAAGGGGAAGTCCGTGGCCGTGATTGGCGGCGGAAACTCGGGCATTGAGGCTGCGCTGGACCTTGCCGGTGTGGTGAAGCACGTGACGGTTCTGGAATTCGGCGAGGCCTGCCGCGCGGATGAAATCCTGATGCAGCGCGTGGAGGAAACCGCGAACATCGACGTGATTACGTCGGCAGCTACTACGGAGATTGTGGGCGATGGCAAGAACGTCACCAGCCTGAACTACACGGATCGGACGAACGATGAGTCGAAGTCTCTGGACGTGGCGGGCGTGTTCATCCAGATCGGCCTGGTGCCGAATACTCAGTGGCTGGGCGAGAGTGGCCTGGAACTGAACAAGATGGGCGAAATCGTGGTGGACGAGCACAACGCCACCAGCATCCCCGGCGTGTACGCCGCCGGCGACTGCACCGCCGTGCCTTTCAAGCAGATTGTGATCGCCCAGGGCGCCGGTGCCAACGCTGCGCTGGGCGCGTGGCAGTACACGGTGACTGCGCCGAAGGCGTAGCTGGTTTGGTGGCACCCTTGCGGTGCCCTATACCAGGCTTAAATGTCGGAAAAGTTGCAAAACGTTATTGGGTACGTTCTTCGCTTATGCAAATTACCTGGTCAGAGCGTTTTACGTGACCAGAGTTTTGAGCCAACATTTACGTTTTGCAACTTTTCCGACATTTTCGTACCTAGCCCCCCCCTTCCACGGAGCGGGTTTTGCGCCACAGCGCCCCACAAAAGCCTCTTCCGCCCAGGCCGAACAGCCCACCACATACTCGTGAGCGCAGCGACTGGTGCGAAAACCACAGCCGCGTGAATAAACACATGCTGCCCAAACTGTGCCAATACTCGCTTTAGGAATTGAGGAACCCTAGGGAGCCCATCCAATAGCCAGCGGAAATAGTGTACTTATGAGTAAACTCTAAGAAAAGGAACCTAATTCTCACCCTCGGCAAAAGGATTATCCATGCGTTTGCGTTCCATCCTCACCCGCCCCTCGTCGAAAACCGAAGGCCACTTAGGCGCCCGCGCGAAGCGGGGTCGGTGGCAGGTTGGGGCGGTGGGCGTCATGACCATAGCAGCTTTAGCAATGACCAGCTGTTCGAGCGACGAACCGCAGGACAACACGGCGGCAAGCAGTACAAATAGGGGCGATGCGAAGGGCGGCGAGAAGGCGGAAGCAAAGGCCGACCCGACGCAGCAGGCGATCAATGCGTACAAGGATGTTTTGGATAATCCGGAAAAATACGAACGCGATTATTCTGACCGCGACGATTATTATCCGACAGGCACCTATTCTTATGCGTTGATTGAGGCGAATAATGATGAAGCTCCGGAGCTGCTGCTGAAAAACGATTGCAAGGAATTTTCTCCGGTGACTTTTATTGCAATCGGCAAGGACGGAAAGCCTTTCGCGTCAGACACTGCGCTGGTGACGGGCGCTGGATCAACCGGTTCCCGGGCTAATGTTGTGGCTTCGGGCGAGGGCGATGGCATTTTCGAGTGGGCTTATTCGTCTGGACGGCCGGAAGTTCCTACAACTCATTACACATTCGACGGCAAGCAGCTGACCAAGGGCGAGAGAAGCGAATGGAGCCAGGTCACGGGCACTCCGGCCGACCAGATCGAGCTGGAATGGTACGCCACCGACGACGCGAGCGGTCTAAAGAAAAACCAGTCTGGCCCTAATTTCGGCTCCGGCGAGTCTTCCGGAAAATCCGAAAACAAGGAAAAGAAAGGCAAGAAGAATAAGGGAAGGAAGCCGAATCCCGATCTGCCTGCGGGTTACGTAAAAAAGGACGATGCGGATAATGACGCCCCAGCCTCCGCGAATAAGAACCTCCCCGAAGGGGCATACGCGAAGGCCGGTGGGCCGATTCCTTCGGATGCTCTCGAAGCAACGGTTGTAAGGCGTTATAAGGAGTCTTACATGCACGACCGGGCGGTATTTCAGTCACCAAGCGGAAAAATCAAGTGTGCAGTAGACGCTTCTTTCGCAGGATGTGGAATTCCCTCTTACCGCGATACGAAACCCTACGGATACAGCAAAACCGTTGGTGCAAATTGGTGGGTGGATTTCAACAACTGGGAACTCATGTCGAGGGACGACGTACCGCCTTACGCTCCCGATGATGGAGGTTCAGAAATCGAGGATGTGCCCTACGGCAAAACCATTTACTTCGGCAACCATGTCTGTCACTCGGAATACAACGGCATGACGTGCTGGAACGCGAAAACCGGTAAGGGCGCGTTTATGAGTATCAGCAGGACGGAGTTCTTCGACTGACTTTCTAATAAACACTCTTATAATCCACCCCCATAGAAGGGTGTTTTCGGTTATCAGAATGATAGACCTTAGCCTTATAGCTCGATTACAAAATACGCTTGTTAAGCGATTTAAGGGTAAACAAACAACCTTAGAACTTCCCACAGTTCTATAATATTCACTTAGCCAACCTCTTCTTCGCAGCTCTTTAACTAGCGTCGGAATCGAGCCAAAACGCTCAATCCATCGAGAGAACAAGGAGTATAACTATGCGTAAGAAGCGCATCGCAACAGGCACTCTAATTGCAGCCTCTGCAGTTCTGCCTATGTCACTCGCCCCAGCAAGCGCACAGGTCGCCACGAGCGCCGGAAGTCCTGGCACAATCATTACCCAGCCATACGGTTTTCTTAAAGACGTTGGAAAAGGAGCTGCCCAAGGCGCTGCCGGTGGTTGTATCGCTGGACTTCCTGAAGGTGGCATTGGTTGCGTCCCGGGAGCAGGAGTTGGCGCCGTTGGAGGAGCTGCCAGTGGTGCAATCGGCTGGGCTGCGGATAAGCTTTTCGGTGATTAATCGTTTGCACCTTGTCTGCCCTTAACAACCAAAGATCGGGGTCGGAGTAATCACAATCGGCCCCAGATGAAAGGAAAATCGCTATGTCTTCCACTAAGTCGTTTGGAGTACCTTCCACTCGATCCGCTGAGGCTCTTATTCAAGCTCTGCAGAGCATGCCCAACTACAAGGCTAAGGACGCAAACGGAACGGAGGCACGTGCACGCGTAGGCAGCGAGTTCCTTTTCCGCATGATCGGTGCAGGGATTTACAACAAGTACACCGCACCGGTAAAGGTGGATATCACAACGAACGGCAGCGAAGCTAACGTCACTTTGTCGGCGACCCCGAACATCAATATTGTCGCCAAAGACCGCGTGAACGAGTTTTTCAACCGGACCTTCAGCGAAATCGAACGGAACATCCGCGCTGCCGCATAGACCTATCAAGTCCCCTCCGATGCAACTCCTCACTGACTGCACGATAGGCCGCTCCAGCACCCCGCTGGCCAGCGGCCTCAACCTCGTTGTAACCCCCGGCAAGGTCTACCGCGTGACCGGCGCCAACGGCATCGGTAAATCCACGCTGGCGGATACCATCGTCGGCTTTATCCGCCCTCTCGAAGGTTCCCGCAACGCTTGTCTTCCCCTCCCCGGAACACGAGCTCACCAACACCTATTCGGCTATTTGCCGTCGCGCGTTAGCCCGCTACCCTCCCTGAACTTTCAGCAGTGGTGCCGAGCGATCTCCACAGGCTACGGCATCCAAGAGCAGCAGGTCGAGTCACTCTGGCAGCGCCTCGGTGGACGTGCCACTCAACGTAGTCGACTAGATCAGCTTTCCAGTGGCAACTTGCGCAAAGCCTTCGCCCTCAACGCCTTCGCGATCCCACGCAAGATCCTCATTCTCGACGAGCCTTTCGAGGAACTCGACTCCCACGGCCGCAAGACCATCGCCGAGCTCATCACAGAACAGGCTCGGGCCGGCGCCGCCGTCCTGGCGATTTCCCACACTGACTTCTCGCCGAAAGACCACATCCTCGAGCTAACTGAAGACGGCCTGCAGGAGCTATTCCAGTGACTTCCTTTCAACGCCTTGCACGCGAAGTCAACCTGGTTCGCCATTCGCACTGGCTCGAAGGCACCAAACATGGTCGCCTGCTGACTGTTCTTCGCATGGCTCCGGCTTGTCTGCTAGCCGTCCAAGCGATCCAAGCTCCGGTCATCGGCGCGGAGGACACTCAAGCCGCCCACGACGGCCAGCACATCCTACCCATTACCTTCGCACGCCTAGCCATTGCGTGGTTCTGCCTGCTCATGGTCCGCCCGCCGGACACAGCCTGCATCAACCTACGCCACCCATTACTTCCCGTCGGCCGCCCGGCAATCATCCTCGGTGCATTCCTCGGTTGGCGTTTCTGGGAGCTCCTCCCCGCTCTCGTCACAGCCGTCGTCGCGACCTTTGTGGCCTCGCGGACTCCCACTGACACCTCCGACGCGACCAATATCTCCGACGTTTTCGTGACCATCGCCCAGGGGCTCGCCATCGCAGTAATCGTGCTAGCTGTGATCGGCCTCGTCCGCCTGCTCTTCGACTCCTACCTCCGCGACATCCCCACTCTCACCAGTGTCTTTGTTGCACCAATCTTCTTCGCCGCCAGCCTTTCGCTCACCCCTCTTCCGCCAAACCTCACGGTGCTCTACATCGCCCCGGTTCTGACGTTGTTGGGTCTTAATTTGGGGTTTTATGACGCCTCCCTGCGCGCCACCTCGGCCGTCCCAGGCCTTGTCACGCACATGTATTGCTCGAAAGCTTTCGCATCCTCAACGCTGGCTGGCGCCGGCCTATTCATTGCGGGCATCATCTCCTCGGCTCCCTTGTGGCATTGTCTGGCGCTCGGTTCGGCGCTATCAGCTTGCTCCCTGCTGTGGTGGCGCATCGTATGGGCGTGTAGCAGGGGGGCGACCTTCGGATTCACGCTACTTATCCAGGCGGTACTCCTCGGCGGGTTTGTCGGATTCATCAGCGCGCCCTCTGCGTTCCACTACCCACCCGCCCGAGGGGCGTTAGTTGCAGCCGTCGCTCTGGTCGGAGGCTGCGGCGTCATCGGCTTAAAGAACCTGGGCACAAAGAAAGCGCCGGGAGAAAAGCTCTCCCGGCGCCTCGCTCAGATCAGCGTCTAGCGCTAGCGCAACTAACAGCTACTTCGCAGCCTGCACGCGATCCTTCAGACCCTGGAACTCGTCCCACACCTCGGACGGAACCTTCGGACCCAGGAACTTCAGCCATTCCTCATTGTCGGCCAGGTCGCGCTCCCAGTCAGCCGGGTTCACGGACAGTGCCTCGCGGATGTCCTCCTCCGTCTCCTTCAGGCCATCGGTGTAGATATCCTCGTAGCGGGCGGTGTAGCCAACGACGGTTTCGTCGGCCTCCACGCGGCCTTCGATGCGGTCGACGATCCACTTCAGCACGCGGGAGTTCTCGCCGAAGCCCGGCCACAGGAAGCGGCCGTCCTCGCCACGGCGGAACCAGTTGACCAGGAAGACCTCTGGCATCTTGTCGCCGCCCTTGTTGCCCATGTCGATCCAGTGCTGCAGGTAGTCACCGGCGTTGTAGCCGATGAACGGCAGCATGGCCATCGGGTCGTGGCGCAGGGAGCCAACGGCAGCCTCCGCAGCAGCCGCGGTCTGGCCGGAAGCGAGGGTGGCGCCGATGAACGTGGCGTGGTTCCAGTCGCGGGCCTGGGTAACCAGCGGCACGGTGTCCGCACGGCGACCGCCGAACAGGATGGCGGAAACCGGCACGCCCTTCGGGTCGTTGAACTCCGGTGCGGCAACCGGGCACTGCTCGATTGGCACACAGTAGCGGGAGTTCGGGTGCGCGGCCTTGTTGCCGGAATCCGGGGTCCACTCGTTGCCCAGCCAGTCGATGAGGTGCTGCGGCTCACCTTCCTTGGACTCCCACCAGACGTCCCCGTCGTCGGTCAGGCCGACGTTGGTGTACAGGGTGTTGCCCGGCTCCATGGACTTCATAGCCATCGGGTTGGAGGCGTAGTTGGTGCCCGGTGCCACGCCGAAGAAGCCGTTCTCCGGGTTCACGGCGTACAGGCGGCCGTCCTCGCCGAAGCGCAGCCATGCGATGTCGTCGCCGACGACCTCTGCGCGCCAGCCCGGGATGGTCGGCTGGATCATGGCCAGGTTGGTCTTGCCGCATGCGGACGGGAAGGCCGCACAGATGTAGTAGGCCTTTTCCTCCGGGCTGATCAGCTTCAGGATCAGCATGTGCTCTGCCATCCAGTCCTCGTCGCGCGCCATGGCGGAAGCAATGCGCAGTGCGTAGCACTTCTTAGCCAGGATGGCGTTGCCGCCGTAACCGGAGCCGTAGGACCAGATCTCGCGATCCTCCGGGAAGTGGGTGATGTATTTCGTGTCGTTGCACGGCCAGGTGGAGTCTTCCTGCCCTGGCTCCAGCGGCGCGCCCACGGAGTGCAGGCCCTTCACGAACTCGCCGTTCTCGCCGATCTTGTCCAGAGCTTCCTTACCCATACGGGTCATGATGCGCATGGACATAACCACGTACGGGGAGTCGGTAATCTCGATGCCTAGCTTCGGGGACGGGTCGGTAATCGGGCCCATGCAGAAAGGCACGATGTACATGCGGCGGCCCTTCATGGAGCCGGAGAAGTGCTCGCGCATTTCGGCGCGCATCTGCTCCGGGTCCATCCAATTGTTGGTGGGGCCGGCGTCTTCCTCAGTCTTAGAGCAGATGAAGGTGCGGGATTCCACGCGCGCAACGTCAGACGGGTTGGAGCGCGCCAGGAAGGAGTTCGGCTGCGCCTCTTCGTCCAGCTTGATCAGGGTGCCGTGCTCGACCAGCTGCTCTGCCAGCTGGTTCCACTCCTCCTCGGAGCCGTCACAAAACACGACCGATTCCGGCTGGAAGAGCTCCACAGCCTCCTCGATCCAATTCAGCATCTCCTGGTTCTTGGTGGGTGCCTTGCCGACAAGCCCTCGAATTGTCATCGATATTCTCCCTACGTTTTTGTTTCCCACAACCCGACTCAGCCACATATGCGCAAAATGCACTAGCCAGCCGTATGTTTAAACGTCCTGTTCAAACGCGGTTGTATTCACCTAAAGTCTACTAAAACCTGCGATATTTAGGCGCACGGTATCGCTTTGATCTGTAATTTTCCGGGTCTGCGCATTGGCACACGAGTCCCCTTGCACCCCCAGACTATCGCGTTGCCCAGGGGTGTTGTTCGGTTCTGGTGCCTGTGGACGCAGATCACACCCGCACTAACCCCATTCACCCCGATCAACGCATTTCCAGGCGTCCGTTTCCCACTGCCCACCCCCCGTATCGGGGGTGTTCTTGTTGTTTCTTAGTGACGCCCCCTCGGCCTCCCCCGGCTCAATCCATCGCCAGGCTGACCATTGTCCGTCGTAGGACACTGTGGAAACGTAGTCCACTTTGCCGTCCCCATCCGTATCGCTGAGGATGCTCATTCCGCGGTCGTCGGCAATGGTGACGGACTCTTCGACTCCGCCCCAACCCCGACCGGTTCCGTCTGCGCCGGTAGCGGCTCCCCGGTTGGGGTTGTGGGCATTGGGATCGTGGGAGTTGAGCGCGTCGACAAAGTACTCGCGCCCCTTAAATTCGACGGTCAGCCCACCACCCAAACCATCGCTAAGACCATCGCCGAGCCCATCGCCCAGCGCAGAGGGCAGTGCACTGTGCAGCACACCCTGCAGTCCGTGCCCTTCGACCAGATCCGCCAGAGGATTCTGCGGCACAGCGCCTTCCGGGGAATCAAACATCCCGTCAAACATGTCCATGCTCATCAGCGCACCTCCATAGCCAGGTTGCGGATCCGTGGCGCTACCGGCGGGATGTCTAGGCGAGCAACAACTTCCGTCACCACGCCCGCCCAGTGCTGGCGCAGCACAGCGGATTCCTTAGCTGCACGAGTCTTCCACGCCTCGTGGCGCAACATCGCCAGCCGCGCGCCGACCACGGCCAACGCCACCAGCAGCCCGACCACGATTCCAGCAATCACCCCGAAGATCCTGCCGACCATCGTCCCCAGGCCTAATCCCGCTGCAATGCCCGCCGCAGCCACTGGCACCAGGCTGGCTCGTGCCCCGGCCACCACCGTCGGTCGCGCCGGCGGCTGCACCTGAGTTTCGGGAAGTGGTGGAAACAGCGCCCCCTGTTCCAGTACTGCCAAGCGCAGACGAGCCATGAAGGCAGAGTGCAGGTCCTCGAAATCCTCACGGTTGCCTGCAGATCGCTCGCTTTCCTCGGCCGTATCTAACACCTCCTGGGCGATCCGGGTGGCGCTCAGCCGCGTGGCAATGCGCACCCGGTCTAGGCGCTCTGCATCCGCCCGGCGCGCATCGACCTCCCACTCCTCCAGATCCACTCCCAGCTCATGGATCCAATCGCATACCTCGTCCACGCCCTCGCACCAGACCCAACCTGGGGTGTCGACCCACGCGGACGAGGGGGCGTCACTACCAAAGGGCCACAACAGCACCACGCCCATGGCCTGCGCGACTGCCCGGGCGACCTCCCGATCCTCCGGGGTGGCGCTGCTGACCACCGCAACGACGATATCGGGGCGCTGCTGCGGGCCAGCACCCTCGATGACCTCTAACTTTTCCCCTGCCTTACCTGCTGTTCTTTCCACCCGCGCACGCAACAGCGCCGCACATTCGGCTACTGCGCGCCCATCCGGGCCGATGACGGAAATAGTCTTCCCCACTTTGTTAAGTCCCCCACTTGGCTTAAGACATTCTGCAGCCTGTCTGCAAGAATGGTCTAGATGAATAATTCCGATGACACTTCAGGCAGCCTTCCCCCAGGCCGCCCGCTACAGACACAGTTTAACGACGGTCGCGACTATCCGCGACTGGGCAATTTCAGCTTTCGCCGCGGCACCTTGACCGACAACCAAGAGGCGCTGTGGAACGAACACTGGCCGGAGCTGGGCAAAGTGCTTGCCGATGAGGTCATCGACCTTCCCGAATGGTTCGGCCGCGATGCTGAAACAATTGTGGAAATTGGTTCCGGAACGGGCACCTCGACCGCCGCGATGGCGCCGCTGGAAGCAGATAAAAACATCGTCGCCGTCGAGCTTTACCGCCCCGGGCTGGCCAAGCTGCTGGGCTCGCTGGTGCGCGGGGACATCCACAACGTGCGCATGATCCGCGGCGACGGGGTCGAAGTCTTGCAGCGCATGTTCGCACCCGAATCGCTGTCCGGCGTGCGCATTTACTTCCCGGATCCATGGCCGAAGGCGCGCCACCACAAGCGGCGCATCGTACAATCCGGCACGCTGCACCTGATCGCCTCCCGATTGAAGCCGGGCGGCATTCTGCACATCGCCACCGATCACGCGGACTACGCGGAGTGGATCGACGAATTGGTACAGGTCGAAGAGCAGCTGGAGTACCTGGGCTGGCCCGAGAACCAGTCGGACATTCCACAGCTGACGGACCGGCAGGTCATCACGAAATTCGAGGGCAAGGGGCTGGACAAAGAGCACGTGATCCGCGAATACCTGTGGCGGAAGAAATAGCTAACACACCCCGAAAGGTTTGCCATTCGCCCTGGTCGGGTTCGTAGACTATAGGGAAATCTGCCAGGAAGGGTCTGGCGAAAAGGAAAGGATCTTACGTTGTTTAGCTCTTGGGGCGATGTCGCCTACCGGTTCCGCCGGCTGATCCCTCTGGTGATCATTGCGGCGATCCTGGTGCTGTATGTCGTCGCCGGGCTGAAACTGGCCGACCGGATGAGCCAGGAGGGGTGGGACGACCCCCACTCGCAGTCCACGAAGGCCGCGCAGATCGAGCAAGACGTTTTTGGTCGGGACGCCAACGGGGACGTCATCCTGATGGTCACCGGCGACAAGCCGGGGTCCGCTACCTCTGACGAGGTCAAGCAGGCCATGACCCAGCAGATTGATCAGCTGCGCAAGGATCACCCCGCTGAGATCGGTGGGGTGACCAGCTTCTTTAACCGCGGTCCGGCCGCCATGGCCAACCCGGATGGCACTGCCGCTTTTGCAGCCATCGGGCTGAAGGGCGTGGAAGATGACGTGCTGATCAACTTCCGCAAGATCGAGGATGACCTGCGTGCTATCAGCGCCCCTGGCGTGGATGTGAAGATCGCCGGCGCCACAGCGGTCTCTGACTCTTTGGACGAGGGCATGGCCGGGGATATCCACCGCGCCGAGGTCTACGCCCTGCCCGCCGTCGGTCTGCTGCTGCTGATCGTCTTCGGCGGGTTGATCGCCGCGTTTATGCCGCTGCTGGTGGGCGGCCTGTCGATCCTGGGCTCCATGGGTGTGCTGGCGATCCTGGCCAGCTTCACGCAGATCAACGTCTTCGCCCAGTCGGTCGTCACGCTGCTGGGCCTGGGCCTGGCCATCGACTACGGCCTGTTCATGGTCTCCCGCTTCCGCGAGGAAATGGCCGAGGGCAACGACACGCGCACCGCTGTGCGCAACACCACTGCGACCGCAGGCAAGACCGTGGTGTTCTCCGCGGCAATGGTGGCCGTGGCGCTGTCCGGGCTGTTCATCTTCCCACAGGCCTTCCTGAAGTCCGTGGCCTTCGGCGCGATCTCTGCCGTGGGGCTGGCGGCACTGCTGTCCGTGGCCGTGCTGCCGAGTATCTTCGCGATGCTGGGGCCGAACATCGACAAGTGGTCCTTCAAAAAGAAGCGCGACCGCCGCCGTTCCGAGCAGGTCAACGGCATCTGGGGCCGCATCCCGGCCTTCGCCATGCGCCACTCCAAGCTGTTCACGGTCGCCATCGTCGGCGGTCTGTTGCTGGTGGCAGTGCCGATTGCGGGTATCAAGCTGGGTGGCATCAACGAGACCTACCTGCCGCCGTCGAACCAGACCCGCGTGAACCAGGAAGAGTTCACGGAGAAATTCCCGCAGTTCCGCACCGACCCGATCAAGCTGGTCATCGAGGGTGATTCCCAGGCCGTGGGCGCGGTCTACCAGGAGGCCAATGCTGTGCCTGGCCTGACCGCCCCGTTCCAGGTTTCCCGCCCCACGAAGGACGGCGTGACTGTGCTGTCCACCGGCATTGCGGAGCGCAAGGATAACGACCGCATCGTCGGCGCACTGGAGGACATCAACGTCGACGGCGCCAACGTGTACGTCGCCGGCACTCCTGCCCTGGAGGTCGAGTCCATCGACGCGCTGTTCGAGAAGCTGCCGTGGATGCTGTTGTATATCGTGCTGGTCAGCTTCGTCCTGATGGCCATGATCTTCGGCTCGCTGATCATTCCCGCCAAGGCCGTGATCATGAACATCCTGGGCACCGGCGCGACCCTTGGCCTGCTGACGTTGATCTTCGTCGACGGCCACGGCGCCGGCATGTTTAACTTCACCGCCGGACCGCTGACTTCGCCGGTGCTAGTGCTGATCATCGCCATCGTCTTCGGCCTATCGACGGACTACGAGGTGTTCCTGGTTTCCCGCATGGTGGAGGCCCGCGCCCGTGGTGCCTCCACGGATCAGGCGATCCGCTTCGGCACGGCCACCACCGGCAGCATCATTACCGCTGCTGCGTTGATCATGATTGTGGTCTGCGGCGCCTTCGGTTTCTCGTCGATCGTGATGATGAAGTACATCGCCTTTGGCATGGTCATCGCGCTGATCTTCGATGCGACGATCATCCGCATGCTCCTCGTGCCCTCCATCATGCACCTGCTCGGCCCGGACAACTGGTGGGCACCGCGATGGGTCAAGCGCCTATCGGAGAAGGTCGGGCACAACGAGCAGCTGGAACCCTCGCCGCGCGAGGCAGCGACGGCTTCCCGTTCGTCGCAGGTGACGGTTGCGGAGCTTTCTGGTGTGGACGCCATCGCCCCCGTGCCCGCCCAGCATTCCGGTGATGCTCCCGCACGCCAGCGGGATCTGCCCTTCGCGGAGCTGATGCGCCGGGTGGAAGGCCAGCGCAACAATGACGGCAACGGCGAAGGCGGCGGTGAAGGCGACGTTGAAGGCGACGGGAATATGGACGAAAGGGGCATGAATGAGTAGCCTCTGGCGGCGCGCAGATGTGCGGGCACTGTTATCCCTGGCTCTGATCGGTCTGATCGCTTTCGTCGCCCGGGAACACCTGCACTTCATCGGCGAGGGTTGGCGGGAGCTTGCCCACGCCGATAAACGCTGGATCGCGCTCGCCGTCGTGGCGCTGGCGCTCTCCATGGTCGCGCAGGCCGAGGTGATGGTGGTGCTTCTGCGCAGCGCCGGTGTGAAGGTAAAGCGCACAACCGTGAACTGGCTGGGCCTGGCCGCTAACTCCTGGTCCTCTACATTCCCCGGCGGCCCGGCGCTTTCGGCAGCCATGATCTTCCGCGAACAGCTGAAGTGGGGTGCCACACCCGTTATCGCCAGCTGGTACATGCTGCTGTCCGGCGCCCTGGCCGGTGGCGGCATGGCGATCCTGGCCATCGGCGCAGTGTTTTTCCTCGGCCTGACCGTGAAGCCGGTAACCGTGGCTCTGTCCCTCCTCGCCCTGGTCGCACTGGCACTCCTAACCAACTGGGTGGCCAAGAATCGCGACGTGGTGGAGCGGTGGCTCGTCAACAGGCTGCGCACCTACAACACCCGCCGCGGCAAGCCCGCCGACCGCTTCACCGACAGCGTCCGTGGATTCTCCCGCCAGCTGTCCGCCGTGGAGCTACCACTGCCGAAGCTCGCGGCCGCTATTGCCGCCAGCTTGGGCAACTGGATTTTCGAAATCCTGTGTCTGTTGGCCTGCATCTACGCCGTCGGCGCCACCCCGCCCATCGCCGGCGCAGTGCTGGCCTTCCTGACCGCCAAGCTGGTGGGTCAGGCGCAGGTCACCCCCGGTGGCCTGGGGCCAGTGGATGTTGCTCTGACCAGTGCGCTGGTGGGATTCGGCACGCTTACCTCCGTCCAGGCGTTCGGGGCGGTGATCGTTTTCCGTATGCTCAGCTTCGTGGGTCTGACCATCGTGGGCTGGATCGTGTTCTTTGCCACCAAGATGGTCAACCCCAAGGGCGAGGCTGAACAGGTCGCGGCGGACAATGGGCGTCCTCAAGAAAAAGTGCAAGAGCCGGTCGGCGAAGCACAATAGAAAAAGACAGTAAGATACGAGGCCATGAGCACCCCCACTAACACCGCCACCGGCGGTCTACCTGGCAAGACGCAACGCTCGCCAGTGATGGCGCTGAGCTTCGACGTCCTCGCCGTACTGCTGTTTGCCCTGCTAGCACGCATTGCGCACAATACCCCAGAGATGCCACTGAGCTTCACCGGTTGGCTGGATACCTCCTGGCCATTCCTGATCGGGGTGGCGATCGTGTGGGCGCTGCTGTGGATCGGCGTGGTGCGGCCGCGAAAAAGCGCGCAGGTCACGGGCGCGGACGGCTTCAGTGGCTTCGAGTTCTCTACGGGCGCGATGGTGTGGATCACCAATGTGATCGTAGGGTTGGGAATCTGGGGAATTCGCCACGGGGAGGTTCCGCACTGGTCGTTCATGATCGTGGCGACCGTGATGAGCGGCCTGCTACTGTTCGGCTGGCGCGGGATGTTCCGCTTGGGTCGGCTGCGTAGGCTTTCGCGCATGAAGCGCATGGGGCGGATGTTCAACAAGTAGACGTCCGCTCGCGTCAAGGAACGTTCGAAGCACACTTCAACGAATTAACCTGACGTACACCTTGGCGCAATACGGGGTTCTTTCACGTTGCTTAAAGTCTTTTGAGGTATCTGCACAGTTAGCTGTGCTGATGAGCTGAAACCCCAACAAGACTATGGCCAACCACATCTAGACGAACGACATTGTGTGGGCATGGCCGACTGCAAAAATCGAGGAGAGATCCCCCATGGGCCTGAAGGGTCGCAATCTGCTGAAGAAAATGGACTTCACGTCTAGCCGTTCCCACCGCACCTGTGTGTACAAGTGTGGCGACGCTTGCTCCAAGCCGGTGAACAATAAGTCCGACAACAACTACTTTATGGATCTGATCCAGGGCACCTTCTCGCGCCGCAGCGCACTGCGCGCAGGTGGCGCAGCAGTCGTTACCGTCGGCGGTGCTTCCTTCCTGGCAGCCTGCAGCGACGACAACGGTGAGGGTGGCGCAAAGGGCGGCAACGGCGAGAACAAGGGTGGCAACGGTTCCGGCAACGCCGACGCACCGGACGGCCTGAAGTTCGAGATGGTCGAGCCGAACACCAAGGACGAAGTCGTCGTTCCGGCTGGCTATAAGTCCGAGGTCGTTATCCGCTGGGGCGACCCGGTGGTTGAGGGCGCCAAGGAATTCGACGTTGACAACCAGACCGCGGAACAGGCCGCCAAGCAGTACGGCTTCAACTGTGACTTTGCGGCGCTGCTGCCGATCGAGGGAGAGAACAACCGCTTCCTGCTGGTCTCCAACCACGAGTACTCCACCCCGCAGCAGATGATCCCAGACTACGACCTGGAGAACCCCTCCAAGGAGCACGTCGACATCGAGCTGGCTAGCCACGGCATGTCCATCGTCGAGGTTGAGGGCAACGACAAGGACGGCAAGCTGAAGCCCGTCATGGGCAAGTACAACCGCCGCCTGACCGGCACCACCGAGTTCGAGCTGCGTGGCCCGATCGTTGGCCACAAGCTGGTGAAGACCTCTGACGACAAGGAAGGCAAGATCGTCAAGGGCACCTTCAACAACTGCTCCGGTGGCGTGACTCCATGGGGCACCATCCTGTCCGGCGAGGAGAACGTTGACCAGTACTTCGCTGGTGGAGAGAACGTTAAGGACGAGAAGGTACGCGAGCGCCTGAGCCGCTACGGCATCGAGGACGCCAAGACCGCTCGTCAGTGGGAAAAGCACTACGACCGCTTCGACGTGACCAAGGAGCCGAACGAGCCGCACCGCTTCAACTACGTGGTTGAGGTGAACCCGTGGGATCCGAAGTCCACCCCGGTCAAGCACACCGCCCTGGGTCGTTTCAAGCACGAGGGCTCCAACATCCACGTCACCAACGACGGCACCGTGGTTGCATACTCCGGCGATGACTCCCGCTTCGAGTACATCTACAAGTTCGTCTCCTCCCGCAAGATCCGCAGCGGTAACACCGACAAGGATCGCGAGGAGAACATGAAGATCCTGGACGAGGGCACCCTGTATGTTGCCACTTTCGAGGGCAACAACAAGGACTTCGACGAGAACAACCCGCCGAAGGGCGAGAAGTTCGACGGCACCGGCAAGTGGATCAAGCTGGTCACCGTCAAGGAGGACGGCTCCGCCGAGTCCCACGTCGACGGCATGTCCGCCGAAGAGGTCATCGTCTTCACCCGTGAGGCTGGCGACAAGGTCGGGGCTACCAAGATGGACCGCCCGGAGGATGTCGAGCCGCACCCGACCACCGGCAAGGTCTACGCCGCACTGACCAACAACAAGTACCGCGGCACGCAGGAAGAAGGCAAGAACAAGGAGGGTGTTCGCGAGTACGCCCCGGTCAAGGAAAACAAGAACGGTATGGTCATCGAGATCGAAGATGACTTCACCGGCGAAGACCTCAAGTGGAACCTGCTGCTGGTTTGTGGTGACCCGGACGAGGCCGAGACCTACTTCGGTGGCTTCGACAAGTCCAAGGTCTCCCCGATCTCCTGCCCGGACAACGTCACCTTCGACTCCTTCGGCAACCTGTGGGTCTCCACCGACGGCAACGCCCTGGAATCCAACGACGGCCTGTTCGCCGTCTCCCTGGAAGGCGAGACCCGCGGCCTGACCAAGCAGTTCCTGACCGTCCCGGCCGGCGCCGAGACCTGTGGCCCGCTGGTCTTCGACAAGCGCGTGCTGGTCAACGTTCAGCACCCGGGTGAAGATGAGGAAGCTACCGTCAAGACCTCCAAGTCCCACTGGCCGGATGGCGGCGACTCCATCGCCCGCCCGGCTACCGTGGTTGCGTGGAAGGAAGACTTCGGCACCATCGGCGCTTAAGTTGTTGGGTTAGCTGCCTAACCCTCCCCAGCTCCCTCTCGCGGTTTTCCTCGAGAGGGAGCTTTTCTATACCGTGGATCGAGTAGAGCGAAAGGAGCACCAACGGTGACCGGCCCCCGCGAAGACACCGAGACCACCAACGGCATTCGCCCTCTCACACCGGAGGACAACGGCTACAAGAAGGCCCTCATCGCCTCCCTGTGCTCGGGTCTGGCTTCGTACAACGCCCTGTACGCCACCCAAGCAGTTCTCCCGGCACTGTCGGAGGACTTCGGTGTTTCCCCCTCGCTGGCTGCGCTGACGGTCTCCGCCACCACGGGTGGTCTGGCGCTCATGGTCATTCCGCTCAGCATTGTCTCCGAGCGCTTCGGCCGGCGCCGGGTGATCCAGGCATCCGTCCTGGCAGCTACCCTCTTCTCCCTGGCGCTAGTCACGCTGCCGTCGATCCAGTCGATCATCGCGGTGCGCCTCCTGCAGGGCATCGCCGTAGCGGGCGTGCCAGCCGTGACCATGGCCTTCCTCTCGGAAGAAATCGACCGGCGCTACCTCCCCCGCATCATGGGTTTCTATATCGCGGGTAATTCGCTGGGCGGCCTCATCGGCAGGCTTATCCCAGGCATCGCCCTGGAGTTCACGGATTGGCGCCTAGCCACCCTCCTGAGCGCGATCTTTGCCTTCGCGATGGCCCTGATGACCACCTGGGTGCTGCCCAAGCAGCGCTTCTTCACCCCGAAGAGAATCACGCTCGCCCACGAGCTGCAGGCCTTCGCCAATCATCTGCGCGACCCTATCCTGCTGAAACTCTTCCTTCTGCCGTTCCTGCTGATGGGCAGTTTCGTTTCCCTGTACAACTACATGACCTTCCGGCTGATCAACACCTTCGGCCTGCCGGAATCCCTCGCCGCGCTCGTGTTCATCATCTACTTGTCGGGCACCTGGACTTCCACGCGCACGGGCACGATGGTCAATCGCTACGGCCAGGCGAAGGTCGTGGTCGCCTGCATCGCCCTGGCACTGGTAGGCCTCTTCCTGGCCTTCATCCCGACTGTCCCCACCACGCTCGCGGCCGTGCTACTGTTCACCGCCACATTCTTCCCCGCCCACTCGATCTCCAGCGCGTGGGTCGGCGAGGTCGCACGGCAGGATCGCGCCGAGGCTTCGAGCATCTACATCCTGAGCTACTACCTCGGTTCCTCTATCATCGGCTGGGTCTCCGGCTATTTCTTCGCCCACAGCTGGGGATTGCTGGTCTCTTGGTTGATTCTGTTGACCCTTATCGCCCTGGTCACGGCCCTTGCCGCCATGCGGCGCGATAAGGCTATTTCTTCTTGACGCCCCCACGCCCCAACCGCTCTTTATTCCAGAAAAATATTAAGAATAGTTGATTTTTTTACATAGAAAACCTCCTACCGCCGTGCGGTGTGTCTAAGATCACTCGCATGGGACATACTCGCAAACTTCGATTCGCATCGATCTTCGGTGTAGGGATGCTGGCTACCGCTGGGATGGGCGTCGCAGTCGCTCAGGGTGGCGTCTCTGCACACCTCGCACTATCCGGCACGATCTTCAATATGGAGGTCGGTGAGCTGGACGGTAAGGGCTTCGACCTCTTCACCGACGTTGACGAGATGCACAATGGCAAAGAAGCTATCTCCCGCCTGCGCATTAAGGATGCCAAGGTGACGGACGTCTGCATGACGGCACCGATAAAGATCCCCGGCGTTGGGGAAAAGAAGTTCCAAATGACCGTTCCGGGGCAGAACTTCTCCGCGGAGAACATGCTGATCGGCGCGCGCAAGCTCTCCGGTGATCTAACCCTGATTAACCCGCAAATCGGCGTTGATGCCGGCAAGATTGATAAAGACGCTCCGGACGGTGGCTGGGGTATCTTCGCCGACTCCCTGCAAGCGAAGGGGCAGGGAATCGAGGCGACCTCTCTGTCTGCGGATAAGATGACCGCCGGCGGCAGCAAGATTGCAATTGTGGATAGTGACAATGCCGAGTGCTAACCCCAGCGGTTTCGGTCATTGGCGCCGCAACCGGCCATTCGGGGCAGGGCTATTCATGCTGCTGTCGGGCATCATCATGATCGTTCCGGCATACCTGTCGTTCGAGGTATCGAACATCGTCATCCAGGTCTCCACGATCTCCGGCGTGTCCACCCTGTTGATCGGCGCGTTGTTGATCACCTCTGGACTGATGACGTGGTTCAAGCCAGACACTCGCCTGCTCACGGGCGTAGCCTCCCTGATCCTCGGAATCGTGGCGCTTCCCATGTCGAACATCGGCGGCTTCGTTCTGGGCACCTTGTGCGCCGTTATCGGTGGAGCTTTGGCGCTGTCGTGGACGGAGGAAGAAAAGCCGCCTAAGGGCGTCAAGAAAAGGAAGGTAGATGAGCAAGCAGCGTAAACGCGGCAGCTCCAGCGCTGCGAAGGCCGTCGTTGCAGCGGCGTCGATGTGCGGGCTGGTGGCGGCGCTGGCGGTCGAGGTTACCCCGAGCGCCGAGGCGCAATTGCAGCTGCCACCGCCTCCTGCGCTTCCGGCTCCGCCGCCACCTCCGAAGCTTCCGCCACCTCCAAAGCTCCCGGCGCCCCCGGCTCCTCCCGAGGTGCCGGAGAACCTGCGGGTGGACCTCACCCCACCGGGGCCGATCAAGGGCGAGAAGCCCGTTCAGCAGGGCACCTACGTCATCAAGGCGGACAACACGCGCCTGCTGGGGCACGTCAAAATGTCGCTGGTGCAGCAGCCCACACCCCAGGGGCCTAAGCCGGCACTGCGCATTGATGCGGACAAGGCGATCCTGACGAACCTGTCGGTGCAGTTCCCCACGCCGGGAGCTGGGCCTGAAGGCGGAATCTGGCAGCGGACTGGTCCGGGGCAGACTACGACGCTCACCGGGCATTTTCACATCGTGGTGAGTTCGCTGAACGTCACGCCTCGCGTGGCTGGCCTGCCGCTGATCCCGCTGCCAATCGATGCCAACATGGCACCGAAGGAGCTGCAGGAAGCAGCAAAGAAAATCGGCCTTGGCACTCCGGATGCTCTCTCCGAACACCTGGAAATGACCAACGGCACGATGCACACGTATTTCGTGAAGGCCGACGAGCTGAAGCTGCCTGCCAGCACAAAGATCGGGATATAGTCGGCCACAGCGATGCTGCATGCATTCATCGATGAGTCAGAGTCGGGAGCCAACTATTTCTTTCTTGGCGCGCTCATTGTCCGCCAAGAAAACCTGGCCAAACTAAACCAAGCGCTGGACAAAATAATGGTGGAGTTTTCCTCCACGACTTCAGTCCAACCGGAGGCTGAGTTACATGGCTATGACATGATGCAGCAAAAAGGTGACTGGAATGGCATCCCCCTCCGACTTGCCACAGCAGTCTTTACACAGGCGATGAAGGCGATCGACGCCTATGCGGATGCATTTTATGGAGAGGGGATAGACAGGGTTAAACAGGCCGAGCGGTACAGAGTTCTTTACCACCACCGCACGGTCGCTATTGGTTACGTCTTAGAGCGAATTCAAGAGCATGCAAAGCGTCTAGACGAAAGGGCAATTGCCTACCTGGACAACCACTACACCGCACCCGAAGGCCGCAAGGAGTTCATCCAATACAAGAGCAAGGGAACCTTCGGCTACAGAAGCTCAAAACTCGACAGAATCGACGAGATGGATTTCTATGATTCCCGAAGCTATCGCGGGCTCCAGGCGGCAGATCTCTGCACCTATATTTACAACCGCACTGTGACCTGTACGCACGCCGCTCCCAAGGCACTCAAAACACAAAACTTACTTTGGGAAATGATCGCGACAATTCGAAACGAAGGGCGCTGCCGGATCTGGCCTTAGATGCACGAAACCCGCCGGTCAATCCGGCGGGTTCGGCGATGTGGAGTCGCTTACAGGCGATCTCTACATTCATCATCCTACGGGCAGCAATCCAGTGGATCAACTACTTTCACCGATCAAAACCAGCTACATCGGCATGATGGTGTGCTTCTTCGGTGGCTCCTGTACCTGCTTGTTGCGCAGCTGACGCATCGCTTGACGCAGTCGGATACGTGTCTGGTCCGGAGTGATCACGGAGTCCACGTAGCCACGCTCGGCCGCCACATAAGGACTGGTCATGTTGGCGTTATAGAAGTCCATGAACATTTTCTTGGCGGCGGGGCGCTGCTCCTCCGGCATGGCAGCCAGAGCCTTGCCCTGCATCATCACCACGGCAGCCTCCGCGCCCATCACGGCGATCTGCGCAGTCGGCCACACCAGGTTGATGTCCGCGCCCAGGTTCTTCGAGCCCATCACGGCATAGCCACCGCCGAAGGCCTTGCGCACCACCACGGTCACCTTCGGAACCGTCGCTTCGACCGTGGCGAAGCCCAGCTTTGCCCCGCGGTGAATCAGGCCAGCCTTTTCCTGCTCCACGCCCGGCATGTATCCGGGTGTGTCCACAACCCAGACGAGGGGGACGTTGTAGGCGTCACAAATACGGATAAAGCGCGCAGCCTTATCCGCAGCGTCGGCGTCCAGGCAACCGGCCAGCTCCATCGGCTGGTTCGCCACCACGCCCACCGAGTGTCCGTCGATACGAGCGAAGGCGGTGACGACGTTCGAGCCGTAGTCGCCCTGGACCTCCAGCACGTTGTCGTCGTCGAAGATGCGGGTCAGCACCTCCATGATGTCGTAGCCCGCGTTCGGGTCATCCGGGATGATGTCGTTCAGTTCGAAGTCGCGCTCAGTGAGCTCGTCGTTCGGCGCCCAGAACTCCGGAGTCTCGTCGAAGGTACTGGCAGGCAGGAAGTCCAGCAGATCCTTTACATAGTTAAACGCATCTTCTTCGCTGCTCGCGACGTAGGAAACGTTGCCGTTGCGGGCCTGTTGACGCGCACCGCCGAGCTCCTCCATCGAGATCTTCTCGCCGGTCACCGATTCGATCACGGCCGGGCCAGTGACGAACATCTGCGTACGACCTTCGACGGCCACCACGAAGTCGGTGGTCACGGGCGCATACACGGCACCGCCGGCGGACGGGCCAAGCAGAATGGAAATCTGCGGGGACTGGCCGCTCAGCGGCAGCTGGCGGCGGGAGATCTCGGAGTACATCGCCAGGGACATCACGGCGTCTTGAATGCGGGCGCCACCGGAATCGTTAATGCCGATCACCGGGCAGCCAATGCGAATGGCCATGTCCATGACCTCGCAGACCTTCTTGCCGAAGGTCTCACCTACCGAGCCGCCGTACACCGTCTTATCGTGGGCATATACCGCCACGGTACGGCCGCCGACCTGGCCGTAACCGGTCACCACGCCATCGCCGTAGGGGGCATCGTCCTCGCCGGGGGTGCGACCCAGGGCGCCGATCTCCACGAACGTGCCCTCGTCCAGCAACGCGGCAATACGCTGGCGGGGCGTGGTCAGCCCCGCTTCGTCGCGCCTTGCCTTTGCCTTCTCAGAGCCCGGATCCTGCGCCTGTTCCAGCCTGCGGTGCAGCTCCGCCAGCTTTTCGGCGGTGGTGCCGGTGGCGCCGGTGCCGGTGGCGCCGGTTGCTCCCTCGTCGGCAGCAGTCACAGTGAAAGTCCCTTCGTTTCTCGACAAGCCTGGTTAAAGGTTATCTAGTTAATCGCCGTCTAGTCGCCATCCGTGATGTGCTTGGCGATCACACGTCCCACTTTAGAGATCTCTGGTTCGTCCACAATAGCCAGGTGGTCGCCGCGGAGCTGGATGATTTCCAGGTCCTTGACGATCTCGCCCCAGCCACCGTCCGGCGCTACCTCGGCGTAGGCCGGCTCCAGCTCAATCGCGCCGTCGTGCATTCGCTCCGCGCGGAACAGCGTGACCGGTGCCTGCACGTCTGCCCAGGCTCCGAAGTCCAGGGATTCCAGGATGCGGTTGTCCACGAAGCTGGCGCGCTGGTGCTCCAGCACGCCCGCGGGCAGGCCGAGCCCCTTGGCCTCCGGGGAAGCCAGGAACTGCTGGAACATCTGCATCATCACGCCTTCGCCCTGCTGGTCCAGCAGCTCGTGCGGCACCTCCAGGGGCAGCCCGTAGGTCTTCTGGGCGAACGCGGCGTAGCGGTCCCAGCGCGCGTGCATTTCTTCCTTCGTATCCGGCGCGGGGTTCTTCGGCTGCACGGTATCCAGCAGCACGATGTGCTCGACCTCTGCGCTCGGCTCACCTGCGGTGGCTCGCTTACCCAGCTGGTAGGCAACCTCGTAGGCCAGGGCGCCGCCGAAGCTCCAGCCACCCAGCACCACCGGGCGGCCGTCGGACAGCTCGATGGTCTCCGCCAGGTAGGCGCTGGCACGATCCGCCAGCTCGCCCTCGAGGCGCTCCACGCCGTACACCGGCACGTCCTCCGGCAGGCGGCGCATCAGCGGCGCGTATACCACGGACGAGCCACCAGCCGGGTGGAATAGGAAGACCGCCGGTCGGGTGCTGCCTTCGGGGCGTGCCCGCAACACGCGGATGTTGCCCTCCACTTCGCTTTCCAGGCTGCTGCGCACCTTTTCGCTCAGCGGCTCGAGGGTCTCGGCAGCCAGCACATCTTCCGCGCTGACCTCCGCCCCGGAGCGTTCGGACAGGCGCTCTGCGATCCCGCGCGCCTGCTCCTCGTCGATCTTCGGCAGCTCACTGGTCACGCCCGCGGCGGCCTTGCCGGTCACCTTTGCCCAGGTCGCGAACACCAACCTTTCGCTCGCGTCGCGCGGGGCCACGCCGCCGGCGGTGGCGGTGTAGTCGGTTGCCGCCTCGCCGCCGTTGTTGTCGCTATCGCTTTCTTCCTTAGTGACGCCACCTTCTCCACCAGCAGCCGCATCAGCCGACTCGCCGGTCTCCCCGGCGTGACGCTCCGCGATCATCTGCTCCACGAGTGCGATCACATCGTCCACCGAACCATCGCGCAGCGCCTGAACCTGCAGCGGTGGCAGGTCGAAGTCGTACTCCACACGGTTCTTGATGCGCATTCCCATCAGGGAATCCAGCCCCAGGTCAATGAGGGGAAGCTCGCCGGGCAGATCCTCGATGTCGTAGCCCATGGATTCGGAGACGATGGCGCGCAGGCGGTCACCGGCGGACTCCCCGGAGTTGGGATCCCAGCGGTCAGCGGTCTCGTCGACCTCGGGCAGAGTGTTGCCGGCGCTCTCCTTCGCGGAAGCCTTGGCGGCGGAAGCGCTCAGCTCCTCGTTGACAGCGGTGGCGGCTGGGGCCGAGGTGGCGTCATTAACCCCAAGAGTGGCGATAAAAGCCTCCGCAACCAGCGGCATTGCCTGTCCGGCAGGGCCATCGGCGGCGTAGACGGACAGGGACCAGCCGCCGAGGGAACCGGTGGCGATAGTCGTCAGCTGGCCTGCGGTCGGCAGTGGGGAGTGCTCGCGCGTGGCGGCGACGGTGGCGTTCTCGGAAGCGCCAGTAGTGCTGCCAGAAAGCACCTCGGCGGCGGCCTCGGCGAGCAGCGCGATGCTGGGTACGTCCTCCGCCGCAGCGCTGAACACAACGCGACCATCGGGCAGGTTCACGCGAGTACCGGGCAGCTCCACGGCAGGGTCCGACGACGGGCGGGCGCTGGTCCAGTAGCGCTGCAGGTTCCAGGTAGTGCCCGGCACCTTCGGCAGCGCCTTAGAGCGGGTATTAGTGCCAGCGCCAGCGCCAGTGCCCGCACCGGTAGCCGAGCCCTGCGCGCCGCCCATCGCAATGTCCTGCAGGGTCCGCGAGCCCGCAGCCAGAGCCTTGAGGTTCAAGTTAGCGCCCTGAACGTACAGCTCCGCGAGGGTGGACAGCAGAGTCTGCGCGACCGGCTCCTTGCGCTTCAGCAGGAACAACAGCTTGGAATCGCTGGCGTTGTGCGCGAAGGAGTTGTTCATCAGCGGCATCAGGGCCACCGGGTTCGGGGAGATCTCGATGAAGGTGCGGAAGCCATCGTCGAACTGCTTACCCGTCGCCTCCGAGAACCAGACCGGCTGGCGGGTGCAGCGCAGGAAGTATTCGGCATCGTGGACGACCTCGCCCGGGGTGTACACGCGACCGCGGTCGACGGTGGAGTACAGCGGGGTGTGGATCGGCTGGGGTTGCAGATCACAGATCTCGTAGTGCAGCTCGCCCAGGATGGGGTCCAGCATGGAGGTGTGGCCAGCGCCCTTGACCTTCAGCAGGCGGGCGAATTTGCCCTCGCCCTCCAGGTATTCGACCAGCTTCTGCACCGGCTCCGCGGGGCCACCGACGGTGGTCATGCCCGGCGCGGCGTACACGGCGGGCTCCACCTTGGCGTATTCCGGGTGCTCGGAGGTGAAGGTGGCAAGTTCCTCCACGCCGAACTCCACCACGGCCATGGCACCCTGCTTGTCCTCCGGCAGCAGGCGCTCGCCCTCGCCCATCAGGCGGGCGCGGTGGCAGGCGATGCGCACGGCTTCCTCGGCGGAAATGCCGCCCACGGCGTAGGCCGCTGCGATCTCACCCATCGACTGGCCGACGACTGCGGCGGGCTGCGCACCCAAGGTGCGCAGAAGGTCGTTCAGCGCGATCTGCACGCAGGTAATCCCCACCTGGGCGCGCTCCGTGTCGTAGTTCTGCTCGTCGTCCAACACCATCTCGGTGAAGGACCAGCCGGACTCGGCCCGCACGACCTTATCCAGCTCATCCAGGCGGGCGGCGAAGAACTCAGAGAGTTCGTATAGGTCCTTAGCCATCTTGCGGTGCTGCGAACCGAAGCCGGAGAACACCCACACCGGGCCATTGGCCGACGGAGAATCAGCGGTCTTTACCGTCGCGCCCTGCTTGCCCGCTGCGATGCGCTGCAGGCCAGCAATAGCTTCGTCGACGGTGGCGGCGGACACCACGCCGCGGGAGCGACCGTGGTTGTGCCCTGCCAGCGCCAGTGCCAGGTCGCGCAGGTGCAGCGCTTCCGTGGCTCCGTCGCCAAAGGATTCCCGGTTGTCCTCCAGGTATCCGGCCAGTGCTTCGGCGGCCTGGCGGCGGCGCGAGGGTAGCAGGCCACTGACGGGCAGCAACACTCGCGGGGCCTCCCCCGCCGCATCCTCACGGTCCAGCCCAATCGGGGCACTGTCCTCGGTCTCAGTGACAGCCGCGTAGCCCACTCCCGCCGCAGCTTCCTCAGCCAGGTTCGGCGCCGCGATCACGACGTGCGCGTTCGTGCCACCGAAGCCGAAGCCAGAGACACCGGCGATGGCGCGCCCCGAGTACTCCGGCCATTCGCGCGGATCCTCCACGACTTCCAGGTGCTCGCGGTCAAAGTCGATGTACGGGTTCGGGCCGCTGTAGTTCAGGCTCGGCGGCAGCACGCCCTCGCGCATCGCCATGACAACCTTCATCACGCCCGCGACACCCGCAGCGGCTTCAGTGTGCCCGAAGTTAGTCTTCGCGCTTCCCAGCAGCAGCGGCTCTGCCACGTCGCGCTGGCGCCCCAGCACGGTGCCCAGCGCGGTGGCTTCAATCGGGTCACCCAGAATGGTTCCGGTACCGTGAGCCTCCACGTAATCCACCGACTGCGGGTCGATCCGCGCGTCCGCGTAAGCACTGCGTAGCACGTCGACCTGCGCATCCGGGTTCGGGGCGGTCAGACCGTTGGAGCGGCCATCGGAGTTCACCGCCGAGCCTTTAATCACGGCCAGCACATTGTCGCCGTCACGGCGGGCATCCTCCAGACGCTTCAGCACCACCACTCCGGCTCCGTCGGAGCGCACAATGCCGTCCGCGTCGTCGCTGAAGGCACGGATGCCACCCGTCGGGCTCAGCACACCGAGTTCGGAAAACGCCACGGTCGCAAAAGGACTGCATAGGAGGTTGACGCCACCCGCCACAGCCACATCAGAATCACCATCGCGCAGAGAACGCACCGCCTGGTGAATTGCCACCAGCGACGAAGAGCAGGCCGTATCCATCGCCACGGACGGGCCACGGAAGTCGAAGGCATAGGAAATGCGGTTGGCAATGATGGAGCTGGAGTTACCCGTCAGGGCGTACGGGTGCGCCTCCGCCGGATCGGCGGAGATCAGCATGCCGTAGTCGTTGTTGGTATTACCCATGAACACGCCGACGGGCTTGCCGCGCAGCTCGTTGGCGGGGATGTGCGCATCCTCCAGCGCCTCCCACGTCAGCTGCAGCACGATGCGCTGCTGCGGATCCATGTTCGCCGCTTCCAGCGGGGACAGGCCGAAGAACTCCGCGTCGAAGGAGGCGATGTCCTCGATGTAGCCGCCGGTCAGCTGGGCTTGCTCCATGCGGCGGGTCATCTCCGGGTCGCGGGAGTACTCCGCCCAGCGCCCGGCGGGCAGCTCGCCCACGCCAGAGCGGTAGTTGGAAAACAGCTCCCACATCTCATCGGCGCTATCGGCACCGGGGTAGCGGCCTGCCATGCCGACCACTGCGATATCCCGCTTACCCAGCGGCAATGGGCCACCTGCGCTGGTATCGGTGGTTGCGGAGGCGGTGGCGTCGGTACCAAAAACAGCGCCAGAACCGCGGCCGTTCATCAAGTGATCGGCCAGCGCGGCAATGGTGTTGAACTCGTAGGCAATCGTGGCATCCAGGGTGGTGCCCAGCAGGCGTTCCAGGTCGCCGGACAGCACAACGACATCGCGGGAAGACAGGCCGAAGTCCTGCATAGAGCGTTCGTCGGAAATCTCGGCGGCATCCAGGCCGGTAGCGTCCGCGACCCACGCGCGCAACCATTCCCGCATCTGCTGAATCGTCGCGGGGCGGGTGTGCTGGTTGTTCTGCTGCCCGTCCTTCTGGTCGCCCTGCTGATTGTCTGCCATGGAAAGTCGCCGTTTCCTTTCGTGCATTAATTCGTGAGTGAGCCGTGTGCAGTTATGTGGGTGTGTGCCACAAAGCAATAAACGACCACCGAGATACCGGCTTAAACGCTGTCGAAGGCCGCACGGGGGTCGCTAGTATCGCCATATTTTAACGCGCCTGAAGCGCTTTATGGATTAAGCGCCCAGCGTGCCCTCCAGATACGCCTTCGCAGCTACGCGGCGGGCGATCTTGTTGGCGGAAGAACGCGGGAGGGTGCCCGGCGCGATGATGCGCACGTCCGAGGGCTGCACGCCGTGGGTGGCGGTGACGGCGGCTCGCATGGCCTCAATGGCCTCCGCATCGCCATCTTCGGTGGCCTCCGGGTCGCGCTCGGCGATGATGACCAGCCCCTCGACGGATTCGCCGTCGGCGCCACGGGCCGCAGCAGTGCCCTCGCCGGCGCCCACTGCGAAGGCGGCGATAACGGCCGGAGCGGTCTGCGCGGTGGCCTCGTCGGCGGTGGCCTCGATGTCCTGCGGGTAGTGGTTGCGGCCTGCGACGATGATGAGGTCCTTCAGTCGGCCGGTGATAAACAGGTGCCCGTCGACGATGACGGCCAGGTCGCCGGTGCGCATCCAGTTGTCCTCCGGCACGTCGCCCGCGTGGCCACCAGATTCCAGACGGTTGGCTACGGGCAGGTTGTTGCGGAAGGTTTCTTCGGTTTCCTCGGGGCGGTTCAGGTAGCCCGCTGCCATATTGTCGCCGTGCACCCAGATCTCGCCAACGTTGCCGTCGGCGAGCTCCTTGCCGGTCTCCGGATCCACGATAGCCAGCGTCTGCGGGGAACAAACCTGGCCCAGGGAAACCAGGGAGAGACTGTCTGCGTCGTCCGCACTGCCCTCTACTACGGCTCCGGCGGACAGCTCTTCGCGCTTAAACCACTTCGTCAGCGGGCGCTCGTCAGTCTGCGGGGTGGTGACGATCAGCGTGGCCTCGGCCAGGCCATAGGACGGACGCATGGCCTCCTTCTTAAAGCCGTAAGGGCCGAAGGTATCTAGGAACTTCTGCACAGAGCTGTGGTGCACCGGCTCGGAACCATTGATGATGCCGTCGATAGCGGACAGGTCCACGTCGGCGAGCTCCGCGACCTTCGCCGGGTCGGCGTAACGCACGGCCAGTTCCAGGGCGAAGTTCGGAACGACGGTGTAGATGTTCTCGTCCTCGCTCTTGCGGTTCAGCTGGCGGACCCAGCGGCCCGGATCCTGGATGAAGTCGCGCGGGGACATTAGCTCGAATGGAAGTCCCAGGATGATCACGAAGGCGGACAAGATCACGCCCATGTCGTGGTGCAACGGCAGCCAGGTGGAAAGACGCAGAGGGGTCTTCAGGTTAACGGCCTTAAAGATCTGCAAAACGTTGGTGACGATCGACTTGTGCGTCAGCACCACGCCAGCCGGGGTGCGCGTGGAGCCGGAGGTGTACTGCAGGAATGCTTCCTCGCTGGACTTCGGGGCCAGGGATGGATCCGCCATGATGGCGGCCATGGGGTTCTGCCAATCGTCGGCCAGCGCATCCGGCAGCGCGTCCACCGTCAACACGCGCGGGCGCTCGGTCGCGGGGATGGCAGCGAAGTGCTTGCGTACCGCAGCCGCGGAACGCTTGTTAGTCAGCACTACCGTCGGCTCGGAGGAACCCAGCACGGCGGTTAGATGACCGGTGTGGCCCGGCTCGTTGGGGTCGTACAGCGGAACCGGCACCATGCGGGCGTACATCGCGCCGAGGAAGGCGTACATGTACTCCGGGGAGTTATTAGCCAGAATCGCCACGCGGTCGCCGGGCTTGGCGACCTGCTGCAGGCGCACGCACACGGCCTTAATGCGGGTGTTCACTTGCGCGCGGGTGATCTCGTGTACCGTTCCCTCGCGCGACTCGGAGAAGTCCCAGTGGCGGATCAGCACATTATCTACGGTGCCTTCCATCTGCGCCATCGTGTACAGCATCTCGCACATACCGGAAAGGGTCAGCTGATCAGGGATGTTGATATTGCCCTGCTCGTCGTAAAACTGCCCCATTGCCGAAGTGATATCCACTGAGATCTCCTCTATCTGTTTCTATAAACACTTAGTTTTACTTGTGAAACACATCGTACCGGGAAAGGCATTCGTTACCCTGCAATTGCGCAATGCTGTGTCTCGCACCCGGCGGCATGTGGTGCCCTCGCCCCCGGCGCCGTATGGTGCACTCGCGCCCGGCGGCATGCCAGCTACTTCCCCAGCTACTTCCCTGTGCGCTCGTTAATCAAATCCCGAGCCCAACCAACGATGTACTCCGGCACGGTCTTCCCGTCCACGACCGCGCCATTCGTCGCGTACTGAGAGTGGACAGCATTGGCAGCCACCAGGTCCTTAGCTCGCACAAGAGCGTTGCCCAGATCCCCTGGGGCGTCACAAATAAGATCGGCAGGCGCACAGAAGTTATTCACGCGATCGTTGAGTTCACCAAAACCATCCGGGCGCGGACCGCGCATCGTCGCCCCGGGGACGATGGTCTGGATCAGCCCGCTCACAGGGTTCAGCGCAATCTCCGCGCCCGTACCGCGGATACCCTTCGCACCGACCAGCGTGCCCTTATCCAGCTCCTGGCGACCATCGGCGATCAAAGCCACACCCAGGATCCTGTCTGCGGGAACCGGCCCCCGGTTGTTGCCGATCTCCCCAGCCATGTCGCCCGTAATCACCGCGCCCTGGCTGAAGCCGGTCAGCACGAAGGACGTCGCCGGGCATGCCTTGTGCATCTCCCGCAGCTCGTTTTCCAGCCGCTTGAAGCCCTGGTTACGGGAGTCGTCGTAGGTCATCTCCCCCTTCGCGTTGATGTTGCGGAACTGCGCGGTATACGGCAACGTCCACACCTTCACCTTCTCCTTGGGGAACTCCTCGGTCAGGGGGCGGGTGACATTCAGCAGCAAGGACCGCGGGTTGGCGCGCGGAGCCAGCGGATCATCGTCCGCCTTGGATTCCCACGTACCCGGGGCCGCCAGCACCTCTACATCCGCACACCCCGGCGGGTTCTGCGCTTCAGGGCTCGGCGGTGCAGTGGGCTTGCCCGGACCGGGGCCTCCCGGTTGATCATTTGTGAGTAGCCAATTCCCCACGCCCACCACGATCAGAGCAAGGAGGACGAGCACGGCCAGGATAGTCAAGACCTTCTTCATAAATTCCTTCTAGAACAAAACCAGGCTGCCCGCGCGTAAATGTGGACAGCCTGGTTACTCGAGACTTCGGAAGCGCTGAAGCCCTAACAATACGCCGATTTCGCTGCGTTGCGAATAGCTTCCTCGGCCTTTTTCGGGTCACCGTCGATCACGCCGTTCTCCTTCAGCTGCCCCGCAGCCAACGGAGTGTAGACGTCCGCCTTGCCGCCGCCTTCGGCGGTGCAATGCGCTTGACCAGCTGCAATGACCTGATCTTCCAGGCCACCAATATCGGAGGCATCATCGGCCTTCGTCAGGTCAATGCCGCCATCCTTCAAGCGGTTCAGGAAGTCCTTGTCCTTGTCGCTACGCTGCGCGCCAGTGGGGATCTCATCCACCTCATCCACGCCGCCGTCGTGCGCTGGCGCACCGCCTTGGCCGGCGGAGCCTGGGGCGTCACTACCTTCCGTAGAGCTAGAGCCCGACTCACCGTCACCGTCCTTGACCCCATCCTTGCTGTCCTTGCCGTCTTTGTCTTCGTCGGACTTGGACCCAGACTCTGACGCAGACACCGACGGCACTGAGGATTCGGTGGAATTGTCCACCGTCTCATCGTCGCCGCAGGCCGTCAGCGCACCGAGGGACAGCAGCGCCACGCACGCAGCACCGACAACGGCACCGCGGGACGTGCGTCCGGTGTTTTTCTTAGTGACGCCCACCGTTAGAGCACCTCTACGCGTCCGTTGACCTCGCGGATCTCACCGTGCTGGAACTTGATCCGCGTTCCGCCGGCCGGGATGTCCTCGTGGTCGCTGGTCGGGTAGCCGAGCTTGCCCTGCTCCCAGCCACGCTTGCCCCACTCGTCGAACACGTTGCCGTAGTAGATCACGTGCGCGCCGGTGAACGGGGACCAGTAGATGTTGCCGTGCTCAAACTCGGAGAAGCGGCCGCCCTTGATGGCCTTTTCGCCACTCTTCGGCTTGCCCAGCTTGGAGTTCAGGCCACCCAGCTGCAGGTACTTCTCGGCGATCTTGCCCTGGACGTAGTTGGTCTTGTTGTCCTTATCGCGGACGATCAGGCCGTTCTGGAACTTCTGCATGTAGCTGTCGCCGAC
This sequence comes from Corynebacterium sp. LK28, assembly GCF_014335105.1. Taxonomy (NCBI): domain Bacteria; kingdom Bacillati; phylum Actinomycetota; class Actinomycetes; order Mycobacteriales; family Corynebacteriaceae; genus Corynebacterium; species Corynebacterium sp. LK28. The sequence goes on from NZ_PDGZ01000008.1 coordinate 233,804, forward strand.
CTTCTCGACCTCAGCGATCGGGTAGCCCAGCGGGCCGTTCTCCCAGTTGGTCTTGCCCCACTCGTCGACGAAGTCCTTCGGCACAGCGAAGGCGCCGGTCTCGTGGGTCCAGTAGATCGCGCCATTCTCGAAGGCCGTGAAGCGACCGCGACCGTTGGAAATGACGTGCTCTTCGGAGGTCGGGTAGCCCAGCCAAGAATCCGGGCCGTTCATCGACGCGTAGCGGGCGCCAATGCGACCCCATACGAAGTGGGCGCCGGTCTTCGGGGACCAGTAGGCACGGCCACCGCGGAAGTCCTGAACCTTGCCGCCGTCCTTAGCATCGTACTCGTTAGAGATGCAGGCGCCCAGGTTCGGAACCTTCTTGACGTTCTCGGCGATAGCGCCGCCGACCTGGCACTTCGCGCCGCGGTCAGCTTCCGACAGGCCGAGGGCATCGGCGATGTGCGGCCATGCCTGGATCATCTCGTACTGCCAGTACGGCCAGTCGTGGGTACCGGACGGACGGAAGGCGGTGATCGGCTTGACGCCGGCCTGCTTAGCGCGCTTGACGAAGGTCTCGGTGGTCATGCGAGACATGGCCTCCAGGCCGAAGCCCGCCATGTTGCTTGGCAGCCCCGGGATAGCGCCCGGCTTGTCGTACTTGCCGGCGTTGCCGTTGCCTGCGGAGACGTAGACGGTCATCTTCTTCAGAGCTTCAACGCCCAGCTTCGGATCGTGGTCGATCCAGTCCTGGGAGCCGAATTCGCCCCACATCTTCTTGGCGTCGTAGCCATTGCCGTCGTTCGTGGCGTAGGCGATGGCCTCGGGCATGCCGTAGGAGGTCGTGTCCAGGTAGCCGGAGAAAGAACCGACGAACTTCCACATCTCCGGGAAGCGCTCAGCCAGGTTCATCGCGGCGGTGCCGCCCATGGACAGGCCGGTGATGGCGCGATCCTCGTTGGCACGCCAGCCTTCGCGCAGCACCGGCGGCAGCTCCTTGGTCAGGAAGGTCTCCCACTTGTAGTGCTTGCCCTTGTCTGGCTGCTGCCAGTCGGTGTAGAAGGAGGACTCGCCGCCGACGGGCAGAATCACGTTGACGTTGCGGTCCGCGTACTGGTTAGCAATGTTGGTGGACAGGGTCCAACCCGACTCGTCCTCGCGGGCGCGCAGGCCATCGAGGGCCCACACGGTCGGGAACTTGCGGTCCGGCTGGGAGTACCAGTCGCGAGCCAGCAGGATCTGCACCTTGATCGGCTTGCCCGGCATGGCGGCAGAGTTGATGAAGACGTTCGCCCAGCGCTCGGTGATCCACTCAACGCGGTCCACGCTGACACCCTCCGGCAGGCCCTGCAGGTGCTGCTCGGTGACCTGGCGCGGGGTGCGCTTCGGGATGCTCTCGGGGTCCAGGTAGCTGGTGCCGGATCCCGGACCCAGGGATCCGCCCAGGGAGCTCTGGGCAGCAGCGACTGGGGTCAGCGGCATTGCAAGTGCAACGGAAAGCGGCAGTGCCAGGAACGCGGCGCTTCCGCGGCGGAGGTTGCTGCTGTTCGTGCTACCGGTCTTGCTGCTGGCGGAGCGAGTGCGACGGGAAATTTTCGCTGCAAGGCGCATAGTCTTCATTCTTTCTGTTGCTCTTTGGTTGTTTGGTTGTAGTTCTGCAGTCGCCCTGGGGCCACCCTGCAGTTGTGCTGGTCGTGCGTAGTTGTAGGCCAGCTCAGCGCTGGTGCTGTGTCAGCCGAAGCAGGTTCCCCTCCTGCTTCGCACTGCCGGCCATTACTGAACTTTTCGATCCAGGTACTCTATTCAGATTCTGTTTATTGCTGTCAATCACGGCCTGGGGCTTCCCGCCGGGACGCCTCGCTGAGCAGTCGCGGCAAGCACTTCCCACAGGCGCGCTTCAAGCACGTCAGTAATTATGGCAAGCAAAAGCGTATTCACATGGACAACACGCGGAACATTTAAAGTTTTACTTTAGGGTTAGCCTAGCACGTAGCCACTGTTACCCATGTGACCCTTTTTGCTCTTCCTTTTTCTTGACGCCGCCACACCCCAACCGCCCCGCCCAACCGCCCCGCCCAGATAGCCAACACCGGCAAACCCTCTCCTCAGCCCCACACCCCGGCCACACGCTCCGGCCATCCAGTCCAGCCCCACACCCCGGCCTACATGTCGGAAAAGTTGCACTTCTTTGTTGGTAACTATTTCCATTTCGCAAAGCCGCTGGTCAGAGCGCCACAAATCGTATCCACGAAATAGCCGACTTGTAGCTTTGCAACTTTTCCGACATTTACCCTCCAAGAAACGCAAAAGCCACCGCCGAAGGCGACCGGCTATTCAAGCCGGCACCTTAGACAGTGGCTTCGGGAACCTAGCAAGCCCCCCAGTTAGCAAGGCCTCCGTTTAACAAGACCCCAGGCTAACTAGTCACAAAATTAACTAGGCACCCAGCGCGCGGAGGATGTGCGGGCGAGCCTTGCTCAGCTCCGCATCCCAGTACGGCCATGCGTGCAGGCCGTTGATCGGGTAGCTCACAACTGGGCGAGCACCTACCGCACGAGCAGCCATCTCAAACTTCGCAGTGGAGGTACGCGCCATCCACTCCAGGCCGATGCCGGCAGCAACGCCACGCGGGTTCTCCAGGAACTTCTCGCCGCGAGCCGGAACTCCGCCGGAAGCAGCCAGGTACAGCGGCATACCGCTGAAACGGCCAGCCTGAACAGTCGGATCGTTGCGGAAACGCAGCGGGTCTACCGGGCTACCCCACATGTCCCAGATGTTCGCGCCCTTGTCAGCATCGGACATCGCGTACTGGATTCCGGCGTACATGCCCGGCCAGGTCGGGTTCAGGTAACCAGACAGGGAGGTCGCCTGCTTGAACTGGTTGCGGTGCCACGCAGCCAGGTTCATCGCGGCAGTACCGCCCATGGACAGACCGACAATGGAGTTGCGGTTCGGGCTCACGCCAAAGTTACGCTGCAGGTAACCCGGCAGTTCGCGGGTCAGGAAGGTCTCCCAACGCGGCTTCTTCGGACCACCCTTGCCACCGTACGGACCCTTCCAGTCAGTGTAGAACTGAGCCTGGCCACCAACGGGCATCACCAGGGTCACGTTGTCGTTGACGAACTTCTTCACAGCGTTGCCAGACCAAACCCACGCGTTGTAGTCCTGGCGTGCGCGCAGGCCGTCCAGCATGTAGACGCCAGCGTTACCGCCACGCGAGGAAGGCTTGATCTGCACCTGGATCTTCTGCCCCATCGCCGGGGAGTAAACCCAGCAGTTCTGCAGGTAGTACTTGTGCTTGCTCCAGCTGCAGCCCGGGCGCAGGTGGCCGCGGTTATCCGCAGCAGCCGTAGGTGCAGTTACAACAGCCATGCCCAGCGCAGTGGCCACTGCAACCAGGAATGCAGTGAGCTTCGCGCCCAGTCCCTTACTCTTCATCGTCGAATTCATACAGTCCTAAACAGCTCTAGTCAGTCTTGAAATCTCTCGAAACGCAGTTGCTCTGCCGAGAAACACAGAATGCGAGTACGTTATCAAATCTTTACGATCCTGCTCAAGATAACTATCGAATCCATTAAGTAAATCGCTACATCTTCCAAAAATTAAGGTCTCTCCTCCCCTCCCCCGCCACAGCAGTCACACACCCATCTCTCGACGCCACATTTTCACCCCCAAAAGTGTAACGCCGTCCACACCCAGCCCGGCTGCTTAACAAAAGCAAAAGACGCCAACCTTCCGCGGGGGAAGAGTCGGCGTCCAAAAGAAAACAGCTAGAACATCGGCACGATGTAGACAGCCATCGCCACACAGAACAACCAGGCCAGCGCCAGCAACTGCAGGGTGCGATCCTCGAGGGCGATCTCGTCGGGCGCGCCACCCTCGCCGCGGTCAACGTCCGCGGCATAACGCAGAATCGCGATGGTAAACGGCACCATCGAAACCTGGTACCACACGGCAGCCACTCCGGAATCGACGGTCTGCGCCAGACCAAAGCCCCACAGCGCGTAGCTCAGCACCACGGCGGTGGCGGCCAGAGTCCAGACAAAGCGCAGGTAGGTCGGGGTGTAGCTCTCCAGGGACTTGCGGATCTTCGCCCCCGAACGCAGCGAAAGCTTCAGCTCCGCATAGCGCTTACCCGCCGCCATAAACAGCGAGCCGAACGCCGCGACCAGCAGGAACCACTGCGACAGAAGAATCGCCGCCGCCACACCGCCGGCCATGGCGCGCAGCATAAAACCGGAGCTCACCAGTGCAATGTCGATCACCGGCTGGTGCTTCCAACCGAAGCAGTAGCCCAGCTGCAGGGCGATGTACACAGCCACGACGATCGCCAGGTTCGTGCCCGACGAGGCCAGCAGCGAGCCGCCGATCGCCGCCAGGATCAGCACCACCGACATCGCATACGCCAGCCCCACCGGCAGCACGCCAGCCGCAATCGGACGGAAGCGCTTCGTCGGGTGCGCCCGGTCGGCTTCCACGTCGCGCGCGTCGTTGATCAGGTAGATCGAGCTAGCCGCCAGGCAGAAAGCCACGAAAGCGATCAGCACGTCCAGCAGCACGCGGCTGTGGAAGAGCATGTCACTACCCGCAGCCGCCGGAGCCGCGACGACCAGCACGTTCTTCACCCATTGCTTCGGGCGCAGTGCCTTGATCATCGCCTCCGGCAGGTTGCGCGGCGGGCGCAGCTTCTTCGTGTCGGTGGCGGTGCTGGTCGCCTGGTTCGAGTCTTCCAACCCGGACGTGTGTGGCTCCGCGCCGATCAGCGGCTCCGGGCGGCCGTCGCTACGCTGTTCGCTCACTGGCTTTTCTCCTCACTGTTTTTCTTTGTGACGCCCCCACGTCCCCCATCCACAACCCTGCGCACGGCGATGGCCGTGGCAGCGCCGATGCAACTTCCGAGGGCTACGTCAGAGGGATAGTGTACACCTAACACCAGACGCGACAGCGCCATCGCCGGGATTCCCACGAGGGGAAGCGCCCCGGTGTGGTTGTTTGCCGACTGGGTAAATGCCACCAGAGCTGCGGTGGAGCTGGTCGCGTGGGAAGACGGGAAGCTCAGCTTCGAGGGCGTGCCCACGCCGATCTTGATCCGCGGGTCGTGCGGGCGCGGGCGGCGGACGATGCGCTTGAGGACCACGCTGGCGGCGTGGGCGAAAAAGGCGCTGGCACCCATGGTCAGCCAGCCGCGGCGCTCTGGGCCGTCGGCGGACTTGCCCTGCGCCAGGGCCAGGCCGTAGCCCAGAGCAGCGGTGCCCATCCAGCCGAGGGCGTGCTCACCGAAGTGGCTCATGCCGCGGGCGGTGGGCAGGATTCCCGGCTTGTCGGCCAGCTGCTTTTGCAGCGCGACCAGAATGTCGGATTCGCCCAGCGGGTCGCCACTGACGTGTGTGGAGCTCATTGTCTTTGCGTTGTCCTTACTTCGGTCTGGCTCGGTTTCGGTCTGGCTCAGCTTCGGTGCAGCTAGCGTCGGCTCGCTACTTGTTTTCCACGCTCTCGGGCTCGAAGATCTGTGCCCAGCCTTCCCGGCTTGTCAGGTGCGGGTGGGCTGCGCGGTAAGCGTTGCGCAGCTCGTCGAAGCGGTCGTAGACCTGCTTTTCCAGGCGCGCGTACTCCTTCACCAGAGCCAGCATCTGGCCTCGGTCGCGCTTGCGGTAGAACACGCCCTTGCCATCGGCGGTGGTCACGGTCGCGCCGTCGACGCGGGAGAGGCTGAACCAGCGGGCCTCGACAGGCGGGAGGTTCACCTGCGGTGCGTGGTGGTGGCGGGCGTCTGCAGGCTTGGCGTTGTGCAACAGACCCTTGGCAAGAGTGACGATCTTGGCCTTCTTGCTCAACGGGATGCGCGTGAGGCCCGCCGGACCACCTGTCGCCGGGGGCAGGTCGGTAGCAGATGGGACGACGACCGCATCAGAGTAGTTCTTACGCAGCTTCGCGATGCGCGGCAGAGAGGTATCCAGGATGTCAAACAGCTGGTCCGGGCCTGCCAGGAAGTCCTTCATTGCCTCGATGTGCAGGGCAACGGTGGAGTACTCCAGGCACAGGAGGTGCTTGGTCGCAAGCTTGGCCAGAGAGACCAGCAGCCCGCGCGGGGAACCTTCCATCTGCATGGCCGCCACGATCAGGCGGTTGCGGATGTGGAAGTAGGATTGCCAGTCGATGGCATCGTCCTTGCTTGACCAGGCCATGTGCCAGATCGCGATGCCCGGCCAGGAGGCCGTGGGGAAGCCAGCATCCTTTGCACGCAGGCCGTATTCGGCGTCATCCCACTTAATAAACAGCGGTAGGGGCTGGCCGATGCGATCAGCGACATAGCGCGGGATCAGGCACATCCACCAACCGTTGTAGTCAACGTCGATGCGGCGGTGCAGATCCTTGGAGTTCTCCGAGTTATTCGGAGTGCCGTAGCCCTTGTTGATCACGTCCCGGGCCACCGGCGCGATCGGCTGGCCTGCAGCGTTGTGGGCAGTGCCGTCGCCCAGGTCGCGCAGCGGGTGGCGGTAGAAGTCGTGAGTGTAATGGGTGTGCGGTGCCCCACCCCACATGAACACGTCGCGGTGAACGACCTCGCCCATACTGTGCAGGAAGCTGCGCTCCTGCAGATCCAGCATCTGGCCACCGATCAACATCGGGGACTTCGCATAGCGGGCGGCCGCCAGGGCGCGCAGGACGCTATCGGGCTCGATGGCGATGTCGTCGTCCATATACAGGATGTACGGGCTGGTGGTGCCACGCTCCGGGTGGCGGGCTTCGTACATGATGCGGGAGTAGCCACCGGAGCCACCCAAGTTGCCCTGCTGCACGATGCGCAGGCGATCGCCGAAGTGCTCAGCGACCTCGTCGAAGTCGGGCTCGTCGGCGGGGTGCTTGTCGCCCTGGTCAGGCATGATGATGGCCTCGATGCGACCGTCAACCTCGGGGTCGGAGGCCAGCGCGTGTAGCGCGGCCACCGCGTCGGTCGGGCGGTTGAAGGTCGGGATGCCGATGGTGACGCTCGGCTCGGCGACCGGCAGCGTCTCGCCCTCGAAGGCCTGTTCGCCGGCCTCGACGGTGGCGTACCAGCCCGCGGAGTGCAGGCGGGTTTCCTTCTCGCAGGTCAGGTCGAACCAGATCCAGCCGCCGTCCTCGAAAGGAGCCAGGGAGATGGTGAACTCGGCGATGCCGTGACCGTTCTCATCTGTTTCGATCTGGGCTCCCTCGATGCCGATACGGGAGCCGTCGTACTTGGAGCGGTACAGGTCAACGCGAGCCTCGCCCGTGATCTCGATGCGCAGCTTGACCTCGTCCAGCTGGGACCAGCGGCGCCAGTAGGAGGCGGGGAAGGCGTTGAAGTAAGTCTCGAAGGAGGTTTCGCTGCCCGCAGGCAGGATCGCCTCGGTACGGGAAACGGCGTTAACGCGGCCGGGGGTGGTGGCCTCGTTCTCTACGAAATACAGGGAACGCACGTTGCGCGGTTCGCCACGCTTCGGCAGCAAGATGCGCGCTAAGCGGGTGGCGTCGAACCCATCGTTGGTACTGGCTTTCACTGGCTGAGCGTTCATATGCTGAACACAAACCTCCGCATAGACATAAAGACATTGGAATATATCCGATTATCCATGAAAGCCGGTCACAAGCGCTTGCGCGACACAGCCCCAGTTCAGCCCGAGTTGGACTCTTAGTCGAGGAGCGCCCGCTAAGTGGCTGAGAACTTCCCACCAGACATAACACTGTGGGAAGTTAAGTGGGAAGCTAGGCGTGATGCTCTCGCCACCCCCTCATCTAGCTGTAGTTTTCCACTTTTCCACTATCAATTAGGGGAGTTCTGATCTTCAAGCATTCGATAACGTTGCTTCGGACTCCTCGCAGGTTCGGTTCGTTCTACCAAACCTTCGTTAATTAGAGCGTTGACTGCTTTTTGGACAGCTGTCCGGCTCAACTGGGTTCTCTCTACGATTTCGCTGGTCGAAGAAGAGGATTCTTCCTCCAGGATTGCCAAAACATGATCCCGCGCCGTCGTGTACCTCTCCTGAGTAGCAACCCGCCGGCGGCGGAATATTATGGTGAAACTGTCAAGCCGATTGATGTACTCAGGTTTTGGCATAAGAGCATCTTCCAAAGACTGATTTATCGTTGCAATGCCCGTACCACGATTTTCAGCCACGCGCCCCGCCTGTTTTCCTTCACCCGGCAGGGAAACTTCCTCTAAGAAACTTGAAATCCGTTGGTTGCGAGTCGAGCTAACTCCGGGTTCACCCAAATGACGAACCGTTACGCCACCGTATAGACCACCTGGACTTGTAATCTCTAGCCGATCTACAAACATATTGATCTGCACCTGGCTCCCCTGAGCCGACGGCGAGTAATCTCGGTGCATCAGCGCGTTCACCAGGGCTTCACGCACGGCAATTGGTGGATAGTCGGGAAGATCGGTCCGGAACTTTTCACTAATCATGGCTCCAGTGCGCATATTTCTTTTAACTATATCGACACCGGCTTCTACAAGTTCGGGAATAGTACCTGTCAGCCTTGCACTGTCGAGAAGCCTCAAACCAGTGGTTACACTACCTTTACTTGCCCCTGGAAAAAGCGCGAATGTAACAGTCAAACGCGGGAAGAATTCTTGAGGATAGTCCCCCATGACCAGCAAGGCAGCCAAAGTCGCACCCCCATCCTTAGTAATTCGGAGCCTTCTTAGCGCTACTTCACGACCATCTTTGAAAGTCTTTGGACGTTGCCGTTTCTGTGCTTGCAGATACTCCTCGAGCACCTCTGGAGCTAGATCCTCGACAGTGGCCTCTGGAACTGGACTTTCGTCCCATTTTGGTTGAGTATGCTCTTCGATAAGCTTGTCGATTTCGTAGCTCGAAAGCTTGGTATCCCCTTCCCCTGTACGAATGTAGCTTCCCCCGTATCGGCCTTGATCCGTTACATAGCAAGGTTTGTCGAAGGGGCTGAATTCCTCCATTTCCGCCACGACGATACGGCCTCCTTCAAAAGGAAGCACCGAAATTTGTGGTCGCACCGGTGGTGTCACTTGTCTACAGCGCGTCTCTAGCGCATCTTGCGCCTTGAGAGCATCGAATTTGTCTACTGGAGCAAATCCAGCACTTTCGTCAAGCCCGACAATAATGAGACCGCCACCAGCATTAGCAAAGGCGCTCAGAGTTTCACGAGTATTCTTGCCGACGTTGCTCTTAACTTCAACAGCCTGAGTGTCTGAACCTACTAACCGAAGATTCGCGACGATTTCCTTCAACGAACTGTCGTCCATAGCGGATCCACCTAATCAACTTCCCACTCAACTTCACACCTAACATAACACTGTGGGATGTTAAGTGGGAAGCTAGGTGTTATGCTTCTCTTCCCGCCTAGTGCAAGAATGACAAACTCACCGACAAAAGCATACGTCTATAGAAGTTGGTGAAGACGTGAAAGAACCCGGCGGAGGCAGACTGGATTCGATCTAGTCCTCTGAAAACGGGGACGGCACCAACTCCCGCGATTCACGCGCCCCGCGCCACGTAATCATCGCGCCGGCCATCGCAATCAGCACAATGCCCGCCGCCATGGACCACGTCACCTGGTCGCCGGAGAATGCCCAGCCCAGTATCGCTCCGATCACCGGATCTAGCGCAAAGAGCGTACCGACAATCGCCGCCGAGACAATTCCGGCGGCGATTGTATCCATCATGTAGGGAACGACAGCGCCGATGAAGCCAGAAATGACGATGATGCCCCACATCGAACCGTTAACGTGCGGAACGGCGGGGATGGAAAACGGCGAGAGCACAAGTGCAGCGACGACCACAGACAGCGCCAGATCCGGCATGCCGCCGCCCTCGGTTTTTCCCACACGGGCTGAAAACAGTGTGTAGGCGCCGAAGAAAACCGCGCCAACAGCTGCGTAGCCAATACCGACAATGTCCAGGTCATTGGAGGGCTGCGCGATAAATGCAACGCCGACGAACGCGACGATGGCCCACAGTCGAGAGCGCCACATCGTCAGACCCAGGAAGGAAACAATGCAGGGGCCAAGGAAGTCGATAGTGACGGCAACGCCCTGAGGCAGACGGGCGATGGCTTCGTAAACCATCATGTTCATCATGCCCATGGCGATGCCGTAGACCACGATGTTGAGGGCGCGGGCGCGCGTCATGCCAGACAGTTTCGGGCGGAAGACAACCACCATGATGATGGCGGCGGCGGTCATGCGCAGACCCGATACGCCCGGCGCGCCAACCGTAGTAAGCATGTCTGTGACCAGTACCGCCGCAGCTTGGGTACCCAGGGACCCGACGAGGACCAAGAGGACCGGCGCCACTGGTAGGGCGAGGAACTTGCTCACGCCCCGCGACGATGGCTCTTGCTGGGTTGCCTTTGTTTGGGTTTTCTCACGCGACACCCGTGAAATATTAGTGCAGCCTCCTTTGGCTGATTTAGCCAGGCTCTAGCGACAAAATAGTAAAGATAGTAAAAATAGTAAAGATAGTAAGAGATAGTAAGGAGGCAAGATGCCGTCCATTCCAGCTCGACCTAGAAACCCCTTCACTGCGACAGTTGGGAAGACGCCACTGGTTCTCGCCGGACGCGATGAATACCTCCGTGACTTCGATGCCGCCATCCAAGATGGCCCTGGGAGCCATGAACGTATCTCCATAATTACCGGCCCTAGGGGTATCGGCAAGACTGTTTTGTTAAATGAATTCGAAGCGGTCGCGAAAACCCACTCGTGGTACGTCATATCCGAAACCACGACCCGTGGTTTCAACGACCGCATCCGCGACCGCGCCTTTAGCTTGCTGCAGGATCTTTCCGACGAGCCTAAACAACGCCTATCGGGCATCAAGCTCCCTTACCTCGGCTTCGACACCGAAGCCATTCCCTCTTTTTCACCCACACCGACGTTGAGGTCAGTACTTGAAGAGCTTTTCGACCGCCAGGCTGAGCTTGATACTCGACTCGGTCAAGAGCCAGTCGGCTTGCTGATCACCTTGGACGAGCTGCACTACGCCCACATGGACGAAATCATCGAATTTGGAACAACAATTCAACATCTCGTCCGCGAGAACCGTGAGATTGCGATTGCTATGGCTGGCATTCCCGGCGCTGTGAAACCACTTCTCGCAGCTGACGAAGGTCGCAACCCAGTAACCTTTTTGCGTCGGGCAAACAAAATTGAAACCGGAATGGTGCCGATTGAAGAAGTGCGCACTGCGCTTGACAAGACCACCGAACAGGTCGGGATCTCTTGGACCCCGCAGGCACTCGACAACGCGACCAAGGCGACCGGCGGCTACCCCTTCATGATCCAGCTAGTCGGGCAACACGCCTTCCGCAACTGCACCGGCAACGCGATCGACGAAGAAGCAGTATCTCGTGGAATTGGAGATGCCCGGAGAAAACTTGGACAGCTCGTGCATGAACCATCGATTGCGGATCTGTCTGAGGTTGACCGGACTTTTCTCATCGCAATGTCGACCGACGATGGCCCCTCGCGTATGTCGGACATCGCAACACGCATGGGCGTAGACGCGCAATACGCGGGGAATTACCGCAAACGCCTCATCGATGCAGAAATGATCGGCCCAACGGCCCACGGGTTCGTCGATTACGAACTGCCGTACATGCGCGAGTACTTGCGCTCCCATTACGCGGCCGAAGCAATGGAGCAGTTCTCCATCTGGCCGGAGTAGGAACGCCCCCGAGCGCGGCCCCTAGTGTCCGCGCGCCTGCTCCAGCGGCTCGCCCGACTCAAAGTACGGCGCCAGCTTGTTGTCGTACATCGACAGTGCCGCACCGATGGCCATGTGCATGTCCAGGTACTGGTAGGTGCCCAGGCGCCCGCCGAACAGCACCTTGTTCTCCGCAGCTTCCGCCGCGGCCAGCTTGCGGTAGGCCTCCAGCTTCTCGCGGTCCTCCGGGGTGTTGATCGGGTAGTACGGCTCGTCGCCCTCCTCCGCGAAGCGGGAGAACTCCTTCATGATGACCGTCTTGTCCTTCGGGTACTTGTCGCCCCGCTCCGGGTGGAAGTGGCGGAACTCGTGGATGCGGGTGTACGGGAACTCGGCATCGTTGTAGTTCATCACCGGGGTGCCCTGGAAGTCGCCGGTGTTCAGCACCTCAGTTTCGAAGTCGAGGGTGCGCCAGCCCAGGTGGCCTTCGGCGTAATCAAAGTAGCGGTCCAGCGGGCCGGTGTAGACAACGGGCGCATCCGGGTTGGCCGCGCGGATCTCGTCGCGGATCTCGAACCAGTCGGTATCCAGGCGTACCTCGATCTTCTCGTCGGCGGCCATGTTCTCCAGCCACGCGGTGTAGCCCTCCACCGGCAGGCCTTCGTAGGTGTCGTTGAAGTAGCGGTTGTTGAAGGTGTAGCGCACCGGCAGGCGGGAGATGTTGGAGGCCGGCAGCTCCTTCGGGTCGGTCTGCCACTGCTTGGCGGTGTAGTCGCGCACGAAGGCTTCGTACAGCGGGCGGCCGATCAGGGCGATGCCCTTTTCCTCGAGATTCTTCGCGTCCTCGGGGTTCAGCCCGTCGGTCTGGTCCTTAATCAGCTGGCGGGCTTCGTCCGGGCTGTAGTACTTGCCGAAGAACTGGTTGATCAGGCCCAGGCCCATCGGGAACTGGTAGGCCGTACCCTTGTGCATGGCAAACACGCGGTGCTGGTAGTCGGTGAAGTCGGTGAACTGGTTGACGTAGTCCCACACGCGCTTGTTGGAGGTGTGGAACAGGTGCGCGCCGTACTTGTGGACCTCGATGCCCGTCTCCGGCTCGGCCTCGGAGTATGCGTTGCCGCCGATGTGGGAACGCTTCTCCACCACCAGCACGTTCTTGCCAGCTTGGGTGGCTGCGCGCTCGGCCACGGTGAGGCCGAAGAAGCCGCTGCCCACAACGATGAGGTCGTAGTTATGTTCATTGCGTGTTTGCTGTGTCATGCCTGCCAGGGTACCGCGCTCACTCGTTGTTTCTTGGGCATGACGCCACCTCGGTGTGCCACTGCGCCAGGCATTCTCAGGCAAGCGGTTATTTAAGCCCGATCCAGTCCGGAAGCTTATCCACCCATGGCTCTAACCAGGTTTTAGTAAAGCCCAGCATGCCCGTGTTCCACATCACCCAGAAAATGCCACTGAAGACGATGGCACATCCGACCAAGAAGACCACGATGATCAGGGATTTCATGGCTGTGCCTTGACGCTTCCAATACTCCTCGGCGCGGTCGTATTGCCGCAGGCCGTAGTCCAGCAGCCGGTTGGGCCACGTCAGTTCGAAGGAGAGCACTCCGATGCCGAAAAAGAGCAGGAACCATCCCGGTCCCGGCGTGGGGATGATGAGGATGCCGCCAACCACGAACAACCAGCCCGCCAATAACGTCAACGGACGGACCAGGAAGCCATAGCTCTTCTTCTTCAAGCCCTCGTGTCGTACCTGCAGTTGGGCTACTTTCCGGCGGACGTTCTCGCTCAGCTTGGACATGACTACTTAAAACCACCGTTCGAGGACGGCGGCCACGCCGTCCTCGTCATTCGTCAGTGTGACCTCGTCGGCAATGCCCTTCAAGGACTCCTCTGCGTTGCCCATCGCCACGCCAAGCCCCGCCCACGTGAGCATCTCCGTATCGTTTGGCATGTCCCCGAAGGCCACGGTCTGGGTTGCATCCACACCTATCTGCGCGGCAATCCATTCCAGCGCGGAACGCTTGGAGATCCCCGCCGCCGCGATCTCGACGAGTCCCCCTTCGTAGCTGTAGGTGGCTTTCGCCTGGGTGGCGTCAATAAAAGGGCGCACCGCGGCGTACAACTCAGCCGAGGTTCGGTGAGGGTCGCGGACCAGCAGCTTCACCACGGGCGTGGCGGTGAGCTCGTCGATGGTCTGGACGGCGTGCTCGGTGGAATCCCAGGCGTGGTCGTAGCCGGGGGAAACGGAAAACAGCTCGTCGGCGCGATCGAAAGCGCTGGTTCCGGCGCGCTCGACCGCGAAGCCCACGCCGGGAACTGATTCACTGAGCTGGTCAATCAGAGCGCGGATCGGACCGGGCGCGAGGGTGGCGGCGTGCAGGATCTGATCCCGGTTGGCGTCATAAATAATGGCGCCGTTGGCGCAGGCACAGACGGGGCGGACGGGCAGCTGCTCAAAGACGGGCATCAGCCAGCGCGGCGGTCGGCCGGTGGCGATCGTAAACACAGTGCCTTGGCGCAGCATCGAGCTAACTGCCCGGCGCATGCGCTGCGAAACGCGCTCCCTGCTGTTTAGCAGGGTGCCGTCGACGTCGCTGACAACCAGCAACGGGGAATCCTGCATCGCCTATGACCTACTTTTTGCGCAAGTGGTTAATGCGCTGGCGCAGGGGCACCAGCAGCTTGTTGATGCCGGTGGCTTCTGCGCGCTCGCGAGCCTCGGTGGCAGTGCGGAGTTCGGCTTCGGCCTTGTCCTTAGCGCGCTTCTCCTTGCGCGCTGCAGCGTCGGCGCGGTCCTGGACGGTGGCATCCTCCAGCGTCGGAGCAGTGCCGCCGAGCGCCGCGGGCACCCAGAATTCGCCCTTGGGCATGGGGCCGAAACGCTCCACCCAGCGCTCGCGGGTGAGGTCCAGCTGCTCGACCATGGTCTGGTGCAGGCGCTCCGTGGTCGCCTCCGCATCCTCGGTGACCTCGATCGGCGCGCCGACGGTGATGACTAGCTCGGTCTTCTTCGGCTTCCAGATCGGCTTACGGCCCTTCGTCCAGACGCGCTGGGAGCCCCAGATGGTCAGCGGGATCAGCGGCGCCCCTGCCTCGTAGGCAATGCGAGCCGCACCCTGGCGGAACTCCTTGATCTCGAAGCTGCGGGAGATCGTGGCCTCGGGGAAAATGCCCACCAGGTCGCCGGCGCGGAGCTTCTTGATGGCCTCGTCCACAGAGGCCTGACCGTCTGCGCGATCAACCGGAATGTGGTGGTAGGAGCGCATCAGGGCGCCCACACCCTTGACGTCGAAGATTTCCTTCTTCGCCATGAAGCGCACCAGTCGGCCGCCGCGCACGTGCGCCGGAATGCCACCGTAGGTGAAGTCCCAGTAGCCCGTGTGGTTGACGGCGATCATGGCAGAACCGTCGGTGGGGATGTTCTCCGCACCGTAGATAGCGCAGTCCAGGTTCTGCATGACGCGGAACCATAGCTTGGCAATACCGATTGTCGGGAAGCCATAGGGGAATTCCTTTGCTTCCTTGTGGCCGGTGGTTGTGGGCTGGTAGCCATCGGGAAAGCTGAAGCTATCGAGCAACGACATGGGTGGCGGTTACCTCTCCTGGAAATTCTGCGGGCGCACTAAGCGCCGGATTCGTTGGGCTTCAGGATATCTTTACCAACGAAAGGACGCAGCGCCTTTGGCACCACAACGGAGCCGTCGGCCTGCTGGTGATTCTCCAAAATAGCCACCAACCAGCGGGTTGTTGCCAGCGTGCCGTTCAGCGTGGCGGCTGTCTGCGCCTTGCCATCAGCATCGCGGTAACGGGTCTTCAGGCGACGGGCCTGGAAGGTCGTGCAGTTCGAGGTACTGGTCAGTTCGCGGTAGGTCTGCTGGGTCGGAACCCAAGCCTCCGTATCGAACTTGCGGGCGGCAGAGGATCCCAGGTCACCACCGGCGACGTCGATCACGCGGTAGGGAACCTCGATGGCAGACAGCATCTCGCGCTCCATGGCCAGCAGTTCCTGGTGGACCTCGGTGGCTTCCTCCGGCTTGCAGTAAACGAACATCTCCACCTTGTCGAACTGGTGCACGCGGATGATTCCGCGGGTGTCCTTGCCGTAGGAGCCGGCCTCGCGGCGGAAGCAGGAGGACCAGCCAGCATAGCGCAGCGGCCCCTTAGAAAGGTCGATGATTTCCTCAGAGTGGTAGCCGGCCAGGGCAACTTCGGAGGTGCCGACCAGGTACATGTCATCTTCTTCCAGGCGGTAAATCTCGTCCGCGTGGGCTCCGAGGAAGCCGGTGCCGGACATAACCTCCGGGCGTACCAGCACCGGCGGGATCATCAGCTGGAAACCGTGCTCCACAGCCTTCTGGGCGGCCAGCTGCAGCATGCCCAGCTGCAGCAGCGCGCCGTCGCCGGTGAGGAAGTAGAAGCGGGCGCCGGAAACCTTCGTGCCGCGCTTCATGTCGATCAGGCCCAGCGATTCACCGAGCTCCAGGTGGTCCTTCGGCTCGAAGTCGAACTGCGGAGGCTCGCCCACCACGTCTAGAGTGACGAAGTCGTCTTCCCCGCCAGCCGGGGCGCCTTCCTGAACAATGTTGGAAATCTGCATCTGCAGGTCGTTGACGGCCTGCTCTGCCTTTGCCTGGGCTTCCTCCAGCTTCTTCACCGAGTCGGCCTTCTGCTTGCCCTCTTCACGCAGCGCCTGCTTTTCCTCGTCGGAGGCAGAGCGCATCTTCTGCCCCATCTCCTTAGAAAACGCCTTCTGCTCCGCCCTGGCGGCATCGGCGGCGCTGATGGCCTCGCGGCGTTGCGCATCGGCTTCCAGCAGCTGGTCGATCAGCGCTGGGTCCTCCCCACGAGTGCGCTGGGATTCACGGGCAACATCGGGGTTTTCGCGCAGAAGCTTCAGATCAATCATGGTGTTTAGCTTAGCCGGTTCCCCCGCCAGCTTGTCCGGCCAGTTCCCCCTTATCCATATCCCCTACTACACTAGCCCCCAGTTACTAACCTCTAGATAACGAAGCGAGCCCCATGTCCCTCAGCGAAGCGAAGATCCACCGCCGAGCGCGGAGCCTCACCATCGCCCTGTTCGCCGCACTGTGCGGCGGTGTGAGCGCCGCGGCTTTCACCTTCGTAGCTCCCGAGGGCAGCTCACCACTGGTTCCGATGAACGAGAAGCAGGGCCAGCACGTAGATAACTCCACATTTACCCAGGCCAGCAACGGCGATTGTGTGAATTGGAAGCCCAGCGCAGACGGGGTGAACAAGGACTTCACCACCGTCAGCTGCGACCAGCCCCACCGCTTTGAGGTCAGCTCTCGGGAGGATCTCGGCCAGTATCCCACCAGTGAGTTCGGCCCAGACGCGAAGCAGCCGGACCTGCGGCGTCAGGAAGAGCTCACCGCAGAGCTATGCAACGGCCCAACGATGCAGTACCTGGAGGGAAAGCTCGACCCCGAAGGGCGCTACTCGATCTCCCCGATCCTGCCGCCACAGTCCGCCTGGGCTGACGGTGACCGCACGATGCTGTGCGGCGTGATGGTCCCGGACTCCACCGGCCGCACGACGGAGACCACGGGCTTTGCCGCCGAGCAGGATCAGGCTCGATACTTTGAGAAGGATCACTGCGTGCGCGCGGACGGCGACCTGACCAACGAGGTTCCGTGCGAGGAAAAGCACTCCTGGCAGGTGACCTCGGTGGTGAATCTCGGCGAGAAGTTCCCCGGCCCCTGGCCCAGCATCAAGGACCAGAACGAGTTCTTAAACAAGGTGTGTACGAAGGCCGCCCAGGATTACTTGGGTGGCGACGATGCCCTGTACAACTCCACACTCACCCCGTTTTGGAACACCTTGCAGCGCCAGTCCTGGGATGCGGGTTCGCGTACCGTGAACTGCGCGTTGACGTTCGGCCGTCCCGGTGGTGGATTCGCAGCAATCAAGGGTGATGTGCGCCAGGAATTCACCATCGACGGTAAGCGACCGGCAACCCCGCCGAAGCGCAATCCGCTGCGCCGCTCCCCGCGGCCGAGCGATGCCCGTGGCGCCGAGGCCGGCCCGAATACTGAGGCCAACCCGAATGCCGCGCCTGGAACTAACGCCGGAACTAACCCGGGCACCAACGCCGGAACCAACCCCGGCGCCGCTCCCGGAGCAGCGCAATAACCCATGGCCATCGACGTTTCCCCAGAGCGCTTCGAAGAGCTCGTTGACCTCGGCTTACGGCGGATCCCCCGCGAGCTGCTGGATAACGTCAACAACGTCGCCATCGTCACGGAGGACTACAACCCCGAAAGCCCGGAGATCCTGGGGCTCTACGAGGGCATTGCGCTGACCGAGCGCGACTCCGAATACACCGGCGCGCTGCCCGACAAGATCACGATCTACCACCATGCGCTCGAGGACATCTGCGACACCGAAGAGGAACTAATCGAGCAGGTTGCCATCACCGTCATCCACGAACTTGGCCACCACTTCGGCATCGGCGACGATCGCCTGCACGAACTCGGCTGGGGCTAAGCGCCCGCCCGTCCCGAGCCCGACCTATAGCGTGGCCGCACCCCACCCCAGCACCTCGAACGCCCCCTCCAGGCTGTCGAGCACGCCTGACTGAGTTGCCCCTGCGGCGCTGTTTCCTGCGGCGCTCTTACTTTGGGACGCCCCAGGCCTGCCCACAGCAACATCAGCCAACTCACCAATGTTGTCCGGTACGCGCAGTGTAATGACGTTGCCGTTGGCCAGGTAGTGCATGAATGCCCATTCCGGATCCACCCCGCCGAGGAAGCGGGCTACCAGTCGGATCACCGCGCCATGGCTAACTAGGGCTACGTCGGCGGCGGCCTCATCTGTCGCGGCATTCGCCGCCTGGTTCTCCGCCAGGTTCTCCGCCAGGGCGCCGAGCAGCGTGGCCAGGTATTCGCGCAGAACCTCCGCGCCGGACAGTCCACCCGGCACTGCCTTATCCACCTTGCCGAGCATCCAGGCACCCAGAATGGAGTGGTAGGCCTCGTGGGAATCCTCGTCGTTTTTCATCTCGTACTGCCCGGCGGGGATCTCCGATACCCGCGGCAGTCGCTGGAGCGATGCCTTGGTGTGATCCGTTGCGTTGTCGCAGGCTGCGGCGTCATCTAAAAGCTCACCGCGAGAGAAGGCCGCAGGAACCAGCTCGCCGCCGAAAGCACCGGCCACGCCCACCGCGGTTTGCTGGGCGCGGGCGGCAAAGGAGGAAACGATCTTTAGCCGCTGCGTGCGCTCGGTGAGCCACTGCCCGGCCTCGGCGGCCTGCTGCCACCCCAGGTCCGTCAGGCTAGCCCCCGGCAGTGCGGTATCCAGGGCGTGGATGGCGTTAGAGGTCGTCTGGCCATGCCTGACCAGGAAAAGCCGTGTCGATCGTCCCATTCTCGCTAGCTACCCTTTCGCACCGCGCTTCAGCGCCTCTATCCACCTACTGGATTCAGCGTAGTTCGGCGGGGCACTGCCCGCATGGCGATGGAAAGGATGTGGCGATTGAGAATCCGCAGCCTGCAGCGGCTCCGCGGACGGCCAACTTCCTAGGAAGCGCACGTCCTCGGCACGGCGGTATAGTCCGGCCAGCGCTTCGGCCACAGCGTCGTCTTCAATGTGGCCGACGATGCCAATGTGGAAGACGTAGTTGCCGTTCGCCGCGCCCTCGCCCTTTTCCCCGGTGCGGCGGGGCCGCGATCCGATGCGGACCATATCGACCTGCCGGGTGGATAGCTCCGCGATGGCATCGAGCAAGCTGGAGGGCAGATTCGGCAACCAGAGGATCATGCCACTGCGGTCACTGCCCGTGCGCTCGGTGGGTTTCCCGGGTTTGCCGACCAGAATGAACCGAGTCTGAGCGCCGGAGACATCCGCCACCCCTTCGGCGACGGCATCCAATTGGTGAATCTCGCCCGCGCGTGCCGGGGCTGCGGCGGCATCCGCCTGCCCCGCTTGCACGGCCGCGGCAGCCGCGGCGTTGCTCGCAGCGGGGACGAAGGAGACATCCGGCAGGTGCTTTTCCACCCAGTTGCGCACCTGCGCCTCGGCTACGGGATGGGTGGTGAGGGTCTTCACATCCTCCAGGGCAGTGCCAGGGCGAACCAGAATGGAGAACACCACGGGCACCAGAACCTCACGGTAGATCTGTAGCGGCGCGCCGTAAGTCAGTGCGTCCTCGGTCTGGGAAACCGGCCCGTCGACGGAGTTTTCCAACGCCACGCACGCGAAGTCGGCCTCCCCATCGCGCACCATGTCCAGGGCGACACGCGGCGAGGCGACGGGGATCTCGGTGGCACCGGCGGGCACAGCGCCGATCTCCTTGAACTGCTTCAGCGCCTGTTCGGTAAAAGTCCCCTCGGGGCCCAGGAACGCAACGCGCACAGTGGACTGCACGCTGGATTGCTCAGTGGAATCAGCCATAAGACGGAGTCTAATGGAACCCACAGACAAGCTAGCCCCAATGCCAATCACGTCGGGTATATCCTTGTTAAACAATGAATCCCGCACCCAACCACCCCCAGTCTGACCGTGCGAGCTCTTTCGCCGAACGCCTTGCCCGCGCCCGGCGCGATACGAGCCTGAGCGATGCCCAGCTGGGGGTCACCCGGGTCTACGACAACCCTCACAGCTACGACTTTCTGCGCAGCCACCCCGACCTTCCCGACCACCCAGACCTTCCCTTAATCGGCGAAGAGGTCCTGATTAAAGACTTGCAACAGGTCGCGGGCGAAGTCACCACGATGGGATCCGTCCACCACAGCTTCACGGCGGCCTATCACGATACGACTGCGCACCGCCTGCTAGCGGGTGGCGCAACGCTGGTAGGCGCTTCTGCCTCCGCGGAATACGGCACCACGGCCTATACCGAACCCGTCGGCATGCCCCACCCCGTCAACCCGCTGCATCCGGAGATGATGGCAGGCGGTTCGTCGGGCGGAGCGGCAGTAGCTGTCGCCCGCGGGCTGGTGAACATCGCCCACGCGACCGACGGCGGCGGGTCGATCCGCATCCCCGCGGCTTGCTGTGGCCTGGCTGCCCTGAAGCCCGCACACAACCACCAGTTCGGCACGTTTACCCCGGTGGCCCAGGGTTTCATCGCCGCGGACATCCCCACGACCGCCCGCGCCTATGGCCTACCTGCACCAGATCGGGGCACGTTGCACTTCAGCCACCCTTCCCAGCCCCTACGCATTGGCTACACCAATAAACCCTTCCACACCCGCAGCCGCGTCTCCCCCGACATCGCCGCCGCCACAGCCGCCGCTACCGCGCTGGCTACCACGCACCCACTGGTCGAATCCGTCTCGCAGGCTCCCGCCCCGTATCCGCCAGCCACATTCCAGCTCTTCCGCGAACTCATTGCTTCCCGCTGCGCAGACCTTCCCGGCACACTGTCGCCCATCACCGCGTGGCTCCGCGAGGAGGGCCGTCAGGTGCCGAAATGGCGGCGTCAACAATTAGAACAACAAATAGTCGGGCTAGACCCACAGCGGGCGTGGCAACACTTCGACGTGATCGCGACCCCTACCCTCGCGTGCGCACCCCCTCCCAATGGAGCGTTTTCGCAGCTCACCCCCGTTGACAACTTCTGGGCCCAGACCGCCTGGACCCCATGGGGCACACTGTGGAACCTCACGGGCTGGGCCAGCGTCACCCTCCCCCTCGTCGCCCCGGAACGCGTCCCCGGCCGCTGGCCCATCGCACTGCTACTGGGCGCCGTCGGCAATCGAGTCAGCGCTGCGACGTTGCTTTCCCTAGCGGACTTTCTTATGGACGCCACCTCGCACCTCCCCGCCGAAAGCCTCAGCGTCGCGGTACCGGGCGATATCGAGGCCCTGGATTTTCGCGCCAAGCCGGACAATAGCCACAACCACCATGAGCACTAAGAACGACCCAACCACCCGACACAGCGCGAGCGCCGAAACCAACCGCAGCGCGCTGCGTTGGGAGATCCTCATCGTCCTGGCGATCACCTTCGGTACCAGCGGGCTGCGCGCCATAGCGCGACTAGTGGAGGCCAGCGTCAGCCCACAAGCCCTCAACCAACAACGGGCAACGCTCAACAAAGCACAGTCCACGCTGGCCTGGCTGGATCCGGCGCTGCAATTGCTTTCCAGCGGAGTGCTGGTCGCATGGGGTGGGCTGGCGATGTTCCTTCTGCTGAGACATGCGCCCACTCCTGCGCTGGTGCGCCACTGGCGACTGCGGACGCGAGACTGGCTGCACGGCGCGGGGCTGGCGGCCATCATTGGCCTCCCTGGCCTGGCGTTCTACGCGGCTGCCGTGCATCTGGGGCTGTCGAAGCAGGTGGTTCCGACGGGGCTCGCCGAAACCTGGTGGCGCATCCCGCTGTTGGTGGTGAACTCCTGGGCCAACGGTTTTGCAGAGGAGCTGGTGGTCGTCGCGTGGCTCAGCACCCGCCTGCGGCAACTGCGTATTAGCTGGGCGTGGGTTTTCGCCGCAACCGCCATCCTGCGGGGCAGCTATCACCTGTACCAGGGCTACTCCGCCGGGGTGGGCAACATCGTGATGGGCTTGATTTACCTGTGGTATTTCAAGAAAACCGGGCGGATTTGGCCTTTGGTGATCGGCCACGGCCTGATCGATACGGTTGCCTTCGTCGGCTACGCTGCGCTGTACTGATCCGAGCTTGCTGGCGCCGAGCGTGCTGCAATTCAGCACAGCACAGCACAGCGACTGTCGTTGTCCTAGCCTGCGAGGCGCTTGCGGTTAGTATTGTGCCCATGAATTCTCGCGACAATTACGGCTCGGGCCGCAATCCTGGCAATTCCGATGGTTCGGAGTTTGCCCGGGATCGCCACGGCAAGCCCCTTCTGGATCGCTATGGGCGACCTGTGCGAAAGGGCGGGGGCGTGATCCCCCCTAGCAATAACCAGTCACCGCGTCGCGAAACGCGCAACTTGTCCGACTCGATGCATGCAGAGCGGTCGGCCCAGCCGGAACGACCAGCGCAGCCGGAAGAGCCCCAGTACCGCCGCGCAGAGCCCCAGTACCGTCGCGCAGAGCCGCAGGCGGCTCCCCCGGCAACCCATCCGCGGGCAAGCCAATGGCAGGCGCCGTCGGCACAGCCGGGGCCAGCGGATCACGCGGCTCAACCTGGACAAACGTTCGGCGATCCGCAGTTCGACAGCTCCCCTGATCGCGCTGGGCGGCGAGGTGACTCCCGCCCGGCGCGGCGCCCCCGCAGTCGCACGGCGCCACGGCCAAAGCGGCGCAAACGCTTCGGTTTCTTCAAAACGGTCGGCCTACTGCTCGCGATCGTCCTAGCATTCACCATCGGCGCGACGGTATGGATTGATACGAAGCTACAGCGCACGGATGCTTTGCAGGATTACGACGGCCGACTGGGCGGCACTAAGGGCACGAATTGGCTGCTGGTGGGTTCGGATTCCCGCGCAGGCCTCAGCAAGGAGGACGCCGACCGGCTCATGGCCGGCGAGCTCGACGATTCGGTGGGGCGCACCGATACGATTATGGTCGTTCACATCCCACGCTTCGGCGGGGACGCGACCATGCTGTCCCTGCCCCGCGATAGCTGGGTGGATATCCCCGGCCATGGACAGAATAAGCTGAACCAGGCATTCTCCCTCGGCGGTCCTGCGCTTTTGCAGCGGACGGTGGAGCAGGCGACGGGTATCCACTTGGATCACTACGCAGAGGTTGGCTTCGGCGGCTTCGCCAATGTCGTCGATTCCGTCGGTGGCGTGGAGATGTGTCTGGATGAACCGCTGGATGACCCGATGGCGGGCATCAAGTTGCAGGCCGGTTGTCAGGAGCTCGACGGCCCGACCGCGCTGGGTTATGTCCGCTCCCGCTACACCTCTGCCCGCGGCGACCTGGATCGCGTGGAGCGCCAGCGGAAGTTCCTGGCGGGGTTGTCAAAGAAGATCAAGTCCCCGGGTGTCCTACTGAACCCTTTTAAGAACCTGAAAGTCGCCGATGCGTTGAGCTCAAATATCCAGGTCAACGAGGGTGACCACGTGTGGCATCTCGCCTCGCTCGGCCTGGCGCTGGCCGGTGGCGCGAAGCAGGAGACCGTGCCGATTGCGGGCTACCAAGACACGTACGCCGGCAACGTCGCACTGTGGGACGAAGCCGGCGCCGAGGAGTTGTTCTCAAAGCTCCGCTAATTGCTCGAGCTCCGCTAGTTACTAGCGGATGGTGACCTCGCGGGACTGGATGGTCTGCTTGGCCTTCTGTTCATCGGCGCTCAGCGGCGCATCCTTGGCCAGAGCTTCCTCGATCTTCGCGTCCAGAGCCTCCAGGCCTTCCTTCCAGGAAGCGGACTCGCGGGTGCGATCCAGATCCCACACCGGTACCAGGATGCCGTGGGTGCGGAACACTCCAGCGAACTTGGAACCCTCGCCCAGGTGTAGCTCACCAGCGCCGTGCAGTCGGGCCAGAGCCTCCAGCAGCTCCTCTTCACCCTCCTGGCGAACCCAGCGGATGTGCGCCTTGTCGGACGGGTCGATCCACCACGCCGCACCCTTGATGTCGGCCTCCACGCGCTCGGACGGCAGCACGGAGTCGTTGGCGCGCTGCAGAGTAGCCGCCACCTGCGGGTTGTCACGACTCTCCTCTGGCAGCCACCAGTCGAAGTCCTGTGCAACGTTGATCTCCGCCTGGGCGTCCTTATCCAGGATGTCCGCTAGGGCGGGCTCGGTGCCGTCGGACAGGCCGACCTCCAGGGACTCGCCCGGCTGAGCCTGCTTCACCCAGTTCAGGGCGTAAGCCAGGTCGCGGTTCGGGTTGTCTCCGCGGCGCTGGGTCTGCAGCGCTACGAAGCCCTCCCCACCGTCTTCTTCCGAACGGCGCAGAGCTGCGACGGCACCCGGCAGAACGGTAACGATGGAGATCTTGTGCTCCGCGTCCTTGACCGAAGCGACGAAGTGCGCCGAAGGAACGAAT
This sequence comes from Corynebacterium sp. LK28, assembly GCF_014335105.1. Taxonomy (NCBI): domain Bacteria; kingdom Bacillati; phylum Actinomycetota; class Actinomycetes; order Mycobacteriales; family Corynebacteriaceae; genus Corynebacterium; species Corynebacterium sp. LK28. The sequence continues at coordinate 258,355 of NZ_PDGZ01000008.1, forward strand.
TCCTGTAGGGCGATCAGGTCAGCCTCCATGGCGAAGCCATCGAAGGGGCGCGCATCCTTTTGCAGTTTGGCACGCTCGGCAGCTCGGGCAGCCAGCTTCGCCTGACGGCGGCTCATGCCTTCGGGCAGATTCTCTTGGTTCTTTTTCTTCTTAGCCACGATCCCTTATTGTACCTGGCCATACCTAGGAGATCGCGGTGACGCCCGTTTCTTCAACCACTGTCGGTGCGCTCGCTTTGTTTCCGAGATCCACGCCGTTCTCGCTATCGCGCCACATGCGCGCCCTGCCCGGGTAGTTCGTCGCCAGCCAGGTCACGCCCTGCCGTGTAGCCCACCGCACCTCGTCTTCCTTGTCCGCGGTCCACATGTAGGTGCCATCGCCGAAGCGGCCGATAATGTCCGGGCGAATCCGACCGCGGGCGACGGACAACCCGTGGGCGTCAACAACATGCAGCGCCTGCAGGCCAGGGTTGAGCATGCGCTGGTACTCACGGCGCAGCAGAATGCGGTGGATCCCCGGGTTGATCATCTTGAATCGCACCAGCGATTGGGGGCTAAAACTGATGAGGTGCACGTGCGGACTGTCCGCCAGGTGTGCCCGCTGTAGCTCGTAGTGCAGCGCGTGTTCGACCTTGGGGCCATAGCGGTTCGGGTGCTTTGTCTCGATAAATATCTCTTTTTTTATGGACGCCCCGCCGCCCTCCGCGGACAGACCTCCCGGCCGCTGGCTATGCCCTGGCTCGGCGGGCACACGCGAGGAATTGATGTCGTTGAAGAATGTCAACAGCTCGCGGAGAGTAAGTACCTGCGCGGGCTCTTCCGGGGTGCCAACGTTGAGTTCCCGCAGCTCGGCCAGCGTCATTTCGCTGATCACGCCGCTGGACTTCTTAGGCTTTTCCACCGCCACCCGGTCGATGGTGCGGTCGTGTATGCACACCAGCTCGCCATCCCTGGTCAGGCGAATGTCGCACTCGAAGCCATCCGCGCCCCTTTGCTCGGCAAGTTCATAGGCTGCCAGGGTGTGTTCAGGGCGCTCCTTGGAGGCTCCACGGTGGGCGACAATTTTCATACCCTCCATTCTTAGTGCGCCGGGGCACAACCGGCATCCGCTAAAGGCCGGTCGCCTCCAAGTTTCATTTACTGTTTACTTAACCAGCCCCGCCTCGGCCATCACCTTGCGCAGCACGGTGGCGGAGTGGTCGAACTTCTTCTTTTCCTCCGCATCCAGCTGCAGCTCCACCGCGTGGCGCACACCCTGACGGTTGATCACTGCGGGGGTTCCGATGTAGATGTCCTCGAAGCCGTATTCGCCCTCCAACAAAGTGGAGATTGGCAGCACAACATCTTGGTTGCTAAATACTGCCTGCGTGATGCGCGCCAGCCCCATGCCAATGCCGAAGCTGGTGGACCCCTTGGCCTGGATGATCTCGTAGGCCGCGTCGCGGGTCTTCACGAAGATCTCGTCGACGTCCTCGCCAGCCGACTCCCCCATCATTTCCAGCCGGTGCTGGATGGAGGTGCCCGCCACGGATCCGGCGGAGAGCACTGGCAGCTCCGTGTCGCCGTGTTCGCCGATGACATAGGCGTGCACGGAGGTCGGCGCCAGGTCGAAGTAGCGCCCCAGAGAGTAGCGGAAACGTGCGGTATCCAGGATCGTTCCGGAACCAATCACGCGGCTGGAATCCATGCCGGAGAACTTCCACGTTGCGTAACTGAGGATGTCCACCGGGTTGCTGGCGACCAGGAAGATGCCGCTGAAGCCATGTTCCATTACGTCGCCGACGATCTTCTTGAAAATGGAGGTGTTTTTCGCAACCAGGTCCAGGCGGGTCTCGCCCGGCTTCTGTGCCGCGCCCGCGCAGATGCAGACCATGGCGGCGTCTCGGCAGTCCTCGTAGGTGCCGACGGTGACGCGGGTGTTGTGGTGCGACCACGGCACTGCGTGGTTGAGGTCCTGCACGTGCCCCCAGGTCTTGCGTTCATCCAGGTCGATGATGGCCAGGTGGTCGGTCAGCCCCTGGTTAACCAGGGCGTATGCGTAAGCTACGCCGACATCACCCGCGCCGATCAGGACGATCTTGGTGCCGGGGGCCGGAGGAGTGGTGGCGTTGTTGGTGGATACTGGTGTTGGTTCCGGAGCAGTCACTGTGGTGGCCTTCTTCCTTGTTTGTTGCTTTCTAGGTTGCCTTATTGAGTTGACGCCCACACGCCAGCATAACCCGGGTGCCAGTCACGCTCACCGCAGACTTTTCTGATAATTGAACTTCCGAAACGCGGCGTCAATAACTTAATTATTCGTAAGAAAAAACCTTGCAGGAACAATATTTTCGCGTCACACTTGTTGTCATAAGCACATCCGACGTGTGAAAGGAACATTAAAAACAATGGCTAAGTACGAACTTCCCGAGCTGGACTACGCTTACGACGCACTGGAGCCCCACATCTCCGGCGAGATCATGGAGCTGCACCACACCAAGCACCACCAGAACTACGTCAACGGCGCTAACGCTGCTCTGGAGAAGCTGGAAGCTGCCCGCAAGGACGGCTCCATCGCCGGCGTAGTTACCGCACTGTCCAAGGATCTGGCTTTTAATCTGGGTGGCCACACCAACCACTCCCTGTTCTGGAAGAACCTCTCCCCGAACGGTGGCGGCGAGCCGACCGGTGAGCTGGCGGAGGCAATTAACCGCGACTTCGGTTCCTTCGAGGCTTTCAAGGATCACTTCTCCGGCGCGGCTCTGGGTCTGCAGGGCTCCGGCTGGGCAGTTCTGGGCTACGACCACATCGCTGGCAACCTGGTTGTCGAGCAGATGACCGACCAGCAGGGCAACCTGTCCATCAACCTGACCCCGCTGCTGCTGCTGGATATGTGGGAGCACGCCTTCTACCTGCAGTACAAGAACGTCAAGGCAGACTACGTCAAGGCTGTCTGGAACGTCTTCAACTGGGACGAGGTTGCTAAGCGCTTCGAGGCTGCAAAGAAGTAAGCCTCATGCGCTGCTGATTGCAGAGCCCATTGCAATGTCTATTGCAAAGCCTATTGCAATCGAACTCCAGCAAGCGTAATACTGGGTATACAACTGAATAACTTCGAAAACTCAAAAGCGAGGGCCCTGTATCCGCAGTAAAGGAAAACTGCGTTCGATACAGGGTCTTTTGCGTACCCTAGCGAAGAAGCTTTCACCCACTCTTATTCGCTTATTCGCCGAGGTACAAAGCGTGCGCAGCGTGTTCCGCAATGTGCAGAAACTGCGCACACATTGCGCACAGTCACACACTCACACACGATCTGAGATTGGAGAAGAACCATGAAGGCTCACTCTCGAAATTTCAACATTCCCCACACTGAACGCACTCATCGCCCGCGCCGCGGCCGTCGCACCCGCCAGTTCGGTGCAGCGATCGCGCTGACCGGCCTGCTGCTCGGCACCGCCGCCTGCGGCGATGACGATGAATCCCAGGCTTCCGGCAATGCCAACACTCCAGCAGCCACTGCCGCCGAGGCAGAGTCCGGTGCAGCTGGCGCGGCCGACGCACCCGAAGGCGCCAATGGCGCCAATGGCGAGCAGCCGGACACTCAAAACGTCGCAGCCTCCACCGCCGAAGCACCCAAGGGCGACCAGAACAATGGTGAAGAAAGCGGTGGCGCAGAAACCGGTGGCACAGAAGGTGGCGGCAAGGAGTGCCGCGTGAATTCGACGGCGCCGGAGATCACCAACAACATCAGCAAGCTGCCGCCGAACCCACACGGCTGGAAGCTGACTAATCAGACGAACTACAACGCGTGCTCTGACCTCAGCTACGCGCTGATCACTCAGGCCAGGCAGGGCAACGCCCAATTCGCCACCCAGCTGATGCTGTTCCACAAGGGCAAGTACATCGGCATCGCCTCCGACACGGTTCAGCAGACAGAAATCCTCAAGACCACTCCGTCCTCGGTTACCGTCCGCATGCGGGACTGGGAAGCTCTGCACGAGTCGGGTGAAGCCAACGTGGCCGCCAGCAAGTACTTCTCGGACGTAACCTTCCGCTGGGACGGCGGCAAGGTCGTGCCCGACGGCCGCATTCCGAACCAAAACCTGCCGAAGAAGATAGGCGTCTAGTTCGCCGCCCTAGCTAGCTTCGGCAGCTAGTCCCCCAGCACCCCGACGGGGCAACTCACGCCATTGGAACCGTGGTTGCAATACCCGTCGGGGTGCTTGTGTAGGTACTGCTGGTGCTCATCCTCGGCCAAGTAGTAATGCCCATCGCCGATGTTCGCCAGCTCGGCAACCTCGGTGGTGATGGCCCCAAAGCCCGCGTCGGTGAAGCGCTGCTGCCAGCCCTCGATAGCTCGCTGCACGCGCCCGAGCTGCTCAGCATCTTGTGTGTAGACGCAGGAACGGTACTGGGTTCCCACGTCGTTGCCCTGCCTGTCGCCCTGTGTCGGGTCGTGGTTTTCAAACGCGATCTGCAGCAGCTGCTCCAGGCTCACGGCTGCTTCGTCGAAAACGATCCGCACAACTTCGGCGTGCCCGGTGCGCCCGGTGCAGACCTCGCGGTAGGTGGGGTTCGGGGTATATCCGCCGGCGTAGCCCACGGAGGTTCCCCACACCCCATCCACTCCCCAAAACATGCGCTCCACACCCCAGAAGCACCCCAGCCCCAGCACTATCTGCGCAGGTCGTTCCAGCTTCCCTTCCCAGTATTTGTCTTCCAGCCCGGTCAGTGCCGTGCCCAGCACCGCATTGGGCTGCGGGTCCACCAGCACGGGCGTGCGGCCGCCCTTCAGCGCGTCATCCGGCCCTACTCTTTCGGCTCGGAAAGGCCCCTGGCTGTTGAGCGCCAGGATGCGATCGAAGAAGTTCGTCATGTCCTTTGTGCCCTCTCTGCTGTTTGTTGTCGCCGCTGTTTTTATTGACGCCGCAGTTCCCGCAGGCCCGGCGCGCCTCTGCGCAGCCACGCGCGAACCGCTGACGTTGCCACACAATCGTCGGCGTTGTAGCGCTCCAGCTTACGCCGGGCAGCTTGGGCGGTGGTGCGGGATCCGCCGATGGCCTGCTCGAACAGTTCCACTGCCGCTTTGCCGTTGATGCCCGCCTGGCTGAACTCGAAGCCAGCCAGCGGGGCGACTGTCTTCAGCCCTAGAGAATCCGTGGCCGCCAGAGCCTTTTTCACCAGGCTAAAGCAGTCGCACCAGTGTTCGGAGGTGATAAAGGCATTGACCTCCGCCAGCGTGGGCATCGTGACGCGCGCACTCGTGCCCGGAACCTCGTAGCTGCGCCCGCCGTAGCGCTCGGCGGCGTGGCGCAACCAATAGTTCTCCCCCTGCGCGGCATACACCCAGACCTGGAAGCTCTTTTCCTCCGCCAGTGCCTGATCCTTCTGTGCTTGCAGCCATTGCCAGAACTCGGCAACGTGCAGCCCTTCATCGCCGTCCCGACTGAAATCCCCGAATCCTATGTACCGGGAGCCGTCGAAAGTGCCCCAGAGGAACGTGCCGCGGTTCGGGTGAGCCTCCATGTCCACGTCGATTTCCACCCAATCCCGCTGGTCAGTGGCCGCCCCTGCGGTCTCGCCTACCCTCCGGGGCGCTCCACCCCACAACTCCGGCGCCTCGAACCAGCGGTTCTTCGGCCTGCGTAAAGCGACCTGCCCGTCCATCCATGCCTGCGCCAACTGGGGCTGTTCCCCGCTGCTCTGTGCAGCCAATTGCGGCAGGGTCTCGATACCCTTTTCCCGCCACGTGCGAGCCTTATCACCTGGCAGCAGCAGACTGATTTCTTGCGCCTGAAGCAACTGGGCACGGCAGTGATTATGGAATTCGCAGGTCCGGCACTCTTTAATCCGCCGCGGGGTGGAGGGAATCGGCTCCTCCAACGCAGCGTAAAGGCCAGGGAGCACGGAGGGGGCGTCAAAAAAGAAACAGCGTGGCTTCCCCGGCCCAGCGCGACCAATCAGCGCCACGGTGTTGGCGGCAAAACCCCATTGCTGCAGTACAACGTGGGCCATAGCGATCTTCTGCGCATCCCCAGCCACCGCGCGATGGCGATAATCAGTCGGCGCCGGCACGGCCAAACCCAACGCGTTGATGTCCGCCACTCGGCAATCCGCGAGCTGCGTTGCCTTCGCCCGGCGCGCCACGGAATGAGAGGAAATGGCGACCGGGATGTACTGCATGAACTCGTCCACGCCTTTGCCCTGATCCGCGCGCACCAGAAGATCCAACTCCACACGGAAGGGCCCCTCCGCTAGGACGGGGCGGGTGATCAGTCGCGCGCCCGAAGCCAAAGCCTCTAGGGTCTGCTCCACGGCAATATCCCGATCGGTCGGGTCGATGTCCACGCGGCTGGGGAACAACTTGTCCCCGATCCGCGGCTTGGCCGGGAGGAGTTGGAAAACCAGATTGCGGCGGATCTCGGCGTTCGCCCGGTGCTGTACGGCCTCCACATAGGCCTCTAGATCCTGCGGAATGTGTAGCCGCGGCCGCTGTGACTCTGGCCGCTGTACCTCCAGCCGCTGCGCCTTTGCCCCGCGCCGAAGTACCGCCCGGTGGCGGCAGCCCACGCAATCGCTGGGGCTGAGAGGCGGAAGATCTTCAGGCAAGCTCACAATAGTTTCTAAGCCTAGCGCGTCGGCCGGACGTGAACGCACCGTGGCTGGCACCTCCATAGCGGCCTGCCCGGGTGTCGAAGTAAGGTGAAGCGCGTACAGTAAAGATGTTTCTTAAGTAATCTGGTTGAACAGTAAGACAGATCAATACGCATCGGAGTGACATGGGACTGCTCAGCGGTATGCGCAAGCGCCGTCAGGAAAAGAAAGCCGTCGAAAAGGCCGCGAAGGTTCGGGCCAAGGCTCAGGTGAAGGCCGACTCGAAGCTGGAGAAGCGCAAGGAGGCCTACCTGCGAAAGACTGCTAAGCAGGTGCGCAAGATGGATGCCAAGGAGATCAAGGCACAGCGCAAGCACAACGAGAAGATGGCGAAGGCCTCGCTGGAGCAAATCAAGGCCGGGCGCTTCAACTCCAAGAACGTGCTGCGTATTGCGGGGGCTGCCCGCGTTGCCGCTCCTTTTGCCATACCGCTGTTCTACCGCGGGGTGACCGCGCTGCAGGAGGCCACGAACGGCGCTACTGCCCGCCGCAGCGGCCTGGCCACCAAGGCCACTGCCCAGTTCCCTGGCGACGGCGGCCTGCAGCAGGCTCGCATCAACCGCATCCGCAAGTCTCTGGATAAGGGGCTGCCCTCGGGATTTGCCAAGGATATTTCCGAGCGCATGGATGATCTGGATAATGCGGTCGAGAATTCCCGCTCGATGAACGAGGACCAGGGCAAGCGCGTGCTGCGCTCTGTGTCCAACGAGCTGGATCTGGTCGAAGCGCAGATTAAGGCTAAGCGCGACTAAATAGGGCGCAACTAAATCTTGCGCAGCTTAAGCTGAGCCAGACCCCAGAAGACGGGGGGCGTTCGCCAAGCAAAACCTGAGTGAACATGGTTTTATAAATCCATGACGAACAACCCCACGGAAAATTCCACCCCGGCTCAGTCCGGGCAGTTTACCCGCCGCCAGGTTCTGCAGACTGGCGCCGCCGGTGCCGCCGCAGTCGGAATCGGCTCTATCGCAGCTAACTCCGCCGCTTCGGCCAGCCCATTGGGCTCCTCCAAGCCGGCCAACCCGCCGATCAATATGAAGATGGGCAAGGAAGCATTCCAGCACGGCGTGGCCTCCGGCGACCCGTACCCGGATAGCGTGCTGCTGTGGACCCGCGTTACCTCCAACGAGAACGACTACCCCGGCCTGGAAAAGGGGCAGACCACCACCGTGAAGTGGGAGGTCGCCACCGATAGCAAGTTCACCACAGTCGTCACCTCCGGCACCGCGAAGGCAGAACCTTCCCGCGATATGACCGTGAAGGTCGAAGCCCGCGGCTTGAAGCCTTTCACCGGCTACTTCTACCGCTTCATCACCATCGACGGCCCACGCAAGGGCCAGACTTCCCCCGTGGGCAAGACCCGCACCGCACCGGCCAAGGGCGCGGACGTTTCCGAGCTCCGCTTCGCCCTGTTTAGCTGCTCTAACTGGGAGGCTGGATACTTCAGCGCCTACCGTGACATGGCCAAGCGCGGCGATATCGACTACGCCCTGCACGTCGGCGATTACATCTACGAGTACCCGCGCGGCGAGTACACCGGTAAGACCGGTTCGGTTCGCCTGCACGAACCGGCTAACGAGATCAAGTCCCTGGCCGACTACCGCCAGCGCTACGCCCTGCACCACACCGACAAGGATCTGCAGGCCGCACACGCTTCCTGCCCGTGGATCGTCACCTGGGATGACCACGAGGTCGCCAACGACACCTGGTCCAACGGTGCGGAGAACCACCAGCCGGACAAGGAGGGCGACTTCATCGCCCGCCGCAACAACGCGATGCAGGCCTACCTGGAGTGGCTGCCGATCCGCGCTACCCCGCTGTCCGAGAAGGGCCACATTTACCGCAACCTGTCCTTCGGCAACCTGGTCGAGCTGAACATGCTGGATCTGCGCACCTACCGCAACGAAAAGCCCGGCTTTACCTCTGCACGTAAGACCGACGACAAGTCCCGCACCATGCTGGGTTCGGAGCAGTTCGGTTGGCTGACCAAGAAGCTGTCTACCTCTTCCGCCCGTTGGAACTTCATCGGCAACTCCGTCATGATCAGCCCGGTTCTGATCCCGCCGCTGGATCCGGAGGCCACCAAGGCCGTCACCCAGCTGCTGGGTCTGCCGGAGGAAGGCATGCCGTACAACCTGGATCAGTGGGATGGCTATGCCGCCGAGCGCCGTCGCGTGACCAAGTACCTGCTGGATAACAACATCCGCAACACCGTGTGGCTGACCGGCGACATTCACTCTTCCTGGGCCTGCGACATTCCCGCTGCCCCGGGAACCTACCCGCGCGGTGGTGTTGCAGGTGTGGAGATCGTCTGCACCTCCGTGACCTCCTCCAACATCGACGACATCCTCAAGCTGCCGGAGGATAACGCGCTGTCCCACACCGTGGAGTACGCCTTTACCAACCTGAACCGCCACGTGAAGTACCTGGACTTCGATTCCCACGGTTACACCGTTGTGCGCGTGACGAAGGATGCGGTGGACGCAAACTGGATGGCGCTGGGCCCGGACGGCAAGCTGAAGCCGAACCAGCCGCTGCACTTTGCCAAGGCAGCCAGCGCGAAGTGGGGCGAGGGAATCCACACCTCCAACGTGCGAATCAACCCGGCTGATCACTCTGCTCGCTAAAAGCTGCCCACTTAAAGCCTTTTAAGCGCTTTAAGCAAATGCCTCCAGGTCACCCCCTGGGGGTATTTTTTATGTCGATATATCTTTTATCGACGCCCCGTTTCCAGCACTTTTCATATTCAATAAAGATTATGCAATACATTGCATTGCAATCTGTCGCTCAGTTACTACACTAAGTATCAGAACATTAACAATCCTTAAAAGAAGGGAATGCACTGATGGCACGCCGCGAAATTACCCAATTCTTTGACGACCTGGACGATACTCCATTGGCTGAGGATCAGGTCAACGTCGTCGATTTCAGCCTGAATGGCGTTGATTACACGCTGGATCTGTCCGCAAAGAACCGCGAGGCATTTGATAAGGCTCTGGAGCCTTTCATCAAGGTCGCCCGCCGCAAGACCCGCGCCGGTGTAGCCGGTCGTCGTGTGGCTTCCCGCAGCGCTAATCCGGAGCGCAACCGGATGATCCGCGAATGGGCTAGGGAAAACAACATCGAGGTCTCCGAGCGCGGACGCATTTCCGCCGATGTTATCGAGAAGTTTGAAAAGGCCCAGGGACAGTAAAGAAATCACCGTCTAGGGTATTTTCGGTTTTATGGGAGATCTGAGGAATCCGATACTGGGGCGTCACAAAGCAAAAAGGGCACCCCTTACGCTGGTAGCAGCGACCGCAATGGCATTTAGCCTGAGCGCCTGTGGGGATAACTCGGGGAACGGTCCGGCAGACAGCGCCACCTCCTCTACGGAGCGCACCGTCGACCCCGTCAAGGGGACGGAACTGCCGATTGAGGCAACCCCGGAAAAGGTAGGCCAGGGCGGCCAGGAGGTCTGCCCCTACCTGGACGGCGACTGGCTGCAGAATACTAACGGCCAGCGCCTCACCGGCACCGGTACGGATGAACGCTTCGACCCCCCGGCCTGCGTGTTCTGGTCCTATGAGGACTACCCGCAGGCAACGGTGATGGTGCGCCACATGCGCACGAACTCCGACGCAATTGCGGTAGTCGACCACGCCGCACCAATCGATTCAACCCTGAAGGCGCTAGAGCCAAAGGGATGGAGCGGCGGGCGCCGTGGCGGTGACGGTAAAACTGGTGCCGTGTACGCCGTGTGGAAGGACGAAACGGCAGTGGTGGTGACTACCGCCCAGGAACAGTCCGTGAAGGCGCAGAAGATCGCCGAAGAGACGATCAAGAACCTGAAGCTCTAGCTGCTAAAGCCCCAGCGCCCTTTGCGCGTCCGCGATGCGCAGCGCCCCCTCCGAGACCCCCACGTCCGTCCACGGCATCATCGGCCCCACCCAGGGGAAAACGACTTCCATCAGCAGGAAGAAGATGCCCACCAGCAGAACCAGGACGATAAATAGCTTCACCCACCACGGGCCTGGCAGGTTGCGCCACAGCATCGCGTACATTTAGGCTCCCTCCGTCAGCTCTTTAGGTGTACTACCGGCCTTCTTCGGCTCGGAGCGGACAAGTGCCGCGTGGACGATCATGCGCTCCTTATTGGAGAACTGCGGGTGGCACGTCGTCATTGTCAGCAGCCCCGCATCCCCCGGGCGCACCTCGATACGCTGTTGTCCTGGGACGGGGTTGATCACGTTAATGTCGCTGGGGGTGGTGATGTATCGGCCATTGACGCCCGCGTATTCGCCGCTGGAGATCTTCTGCGCCAGCTCGGGGGGCATGCATTTTTCGGCCTCCGCCTTCCGGTTTCCGGGGGCGGCGTCGATCGGCAGCACACGGTAGATGTTCCAGGTGCCTGCGGTCTCCACGACCACGGCATCGCAGGTGTTCAGAAGGCCAAGGTCATTGAAGGGGGAACCGCGCCCCACGCGGTGGCCCGCCATAGCGAAGTTGCCCGGCTTTCCCGGGGCTTGGCTGTCCTCGTAGTGGCCCGGCCCTTTGTTCAGATCGTCGTCGGCCACGCCCTTGACGATGGAAAAGTTGAAGTCCGATCCGAAAGAGGGGATGTAGAGCCGGGCAAACGCCGCGCCCTCCGCCGGCTCAGTCAGCGGGCGGGGATTCTTGTCATCCCATTGGTCGTCTAGCTCCCGGGCAACGGCGGCTTGTTCGCGGCCGGACTGGATATCGGTCCAAAAGACGTCCCAGAATCCAAATAGCAGCGCAATCACGCCGAAAGTAATAAGGAGTTCACCGATTACGCTAATTGGATCGAGTCGCTTGCTCGTTCTCGCTGCCTTCCGGTGTCGTCCCATGCGACACATCGTACTACGTTTCCCCGTTTCTTATGCTTCCCAATCTGGCATTAGTAATGCCCCCCTCCATATCCCGCAAGGTACCTGGTTGGCGGGTAAGCTCCTCTGCATGAAGATCGTCGAGTATCCCGTTGCGCTTTTCTTGAAGGCTTGGCACTATCTTTTTGCTGATATCTTCGGTTGGGATGCTGCGCAGTCGTGGCTGTTGGCACTAATTCTTCTTATTGTCACTGTGCGTGGTTTGCTTTTGCCCTTCGTCTACCGGCAGTCGTATTCCAGCCGCATTCTGGTGAATATCCGCCCGAAGGTCTATCGACTAGAGCAGGAATACAGCGGGAAGGATCCCGAGACCCGTAAGGAGCTGGCTAGGAAGCGCCGCGAACTACAAAAGGAACACGAATACCGATTTTCGGATGGTTGCATTCCTGCGCTGGTTCAGCTTCCTGTTTTGCTGGGCCTGTACCGCATGCTGATCCACGTCACCAGTCCGGATCCGGAGGTCAAGGCGGCGGTCAATGGCTTCGGCCCACTCAATGCCGAAGAAGTACAGTCATTGCTTTCCGCAAAGCTCTTCGGGGTTCCTCTGGCGGCCTATGTGCAAATGTCGGATGAGCAATTTGCAGAAATCCACACCACGATGGAACAGGTCTTTTGGGTAGTGTTCCCCATGGCCATTCTGGCCGCGATTTTCACCACCTCTAACTGGGCTTATTCCATGTACCGCAATTACCGCACGGTCGACCACAACTCTGTGTTGGCCCGCGGCTTGCTGAAGTTGATGTGGCTGATCGGCCCGGTTGTGCTGATCGCGCCGTTCACTATCGCCCTGGGCGCGGTGGGCCCGGTCGCGCTGATGATCTACTGGGTGGGCAATAACCTATGGACCACCACGCAGACAATCACTCTGCAGCGCCACCTGGACCGCAAGCTCCCCTACACGGAGGAGTTCCTGGAACACCACCAGAAGATGAAGGTCAACCTTATCGAGCGGAAGAAGGATAAGAAGGCGGGTCGCAAGGCGAAGAAGCGAGCTACGGCGGACTCCCCCGAGGAGCCTTCCGAGGGCTAAATGTTGTAGCTCATCGGCGCGGTGAGCAGCAGTTGCTTCGCCAACCCGCGTGCGGTTTCTAGTGGCACAGTGTTGCGCGACATTTTCGCACCGCTAAGGCCGCCGTCCATGAACACCATCAGTTGGTCGGCCAGCGTCTGGGACGCATAGCCGAAGCGCTCGGTCAGCAGCTCGGCCATCGTGTCGCGGCACCAGCGCCGGTAGTCCATCGCCGCGTCGCGGATACGCTGTTCCGAGTCCGTCTCTGGGCGCGGGTATTCGCTGGCCGCGTTTTGGAAGTGCGAGCCGCGGAAGTTATTATCCGGTTCCTGCTGAATGCACAGGTCAAAGAAGGCAATGATGCGATCCTCGGGGCTTTCGCGCGGGTCAGCCAGCGCGTGCCAGTCGTCGCGCCATTTCTGGTCGAGCTCCCGCAGGTAGGCAACCACCAGATTGTCCTTCGACCCGAAGAGCGAGTACAGGCTGGCTTTCGCCACGTCCGCGTCGCGCAGAATGCGGTCGATGCCGATTACGCGGATTCCCTGGGTGGTAAAGAGGTTCGTGGCGCTGGCCAGCAGGCGTTGCCGAGGGCCAGGGCGGTTACGGCGACCGGAGCGAGCAGCCTGCTTGGTTGCCTTCTTCGCCGTTTTCTTCGCTGCCTTCTTGGTAGTTTTTGTAGCGGTTTTGGCGCTCGTCTTTTTTATGGACGCCCCGTCGCGTGCGCCGGCGGAAGAATCAGAGGTGGCCGCGGATCCCGACTCGCGGGATTTGTCGTCTGCCGTTGCCATCCACTTGTCTCCTTCTCTGCATGGCTACTTTTCAGGTTTGTTTACTTGCTTTAGTCTACAAAATCCTGCAGGGCCACCAGAACCCTACAGGACTTGTAGTTTATTCCCTAGCGCTTCTTGCTGTCCTTTGGGCGTACAACCATCAGCGGGCACGGGGAGTACTGCAGCAAGGTGCGGGAGGTAGATCCCAGCAGCATTCCCTTGAATCCGCCGCGGCCGTGGGAGCCGACGATCAGCAGCTGAGCGTCCTTGGCGGCCTCGGTGAGGGACTGCACTGGGCGCTCGCGCTCCACGATCTCCTCAACCTGCACGCTGGGGAACTCCTTGATGAGGTCCTTCAGCTCGTCCTCCATCATGTCCTGACGCTCGACGATCATGCGATCCATCTGGTTCTGGGCATCGACCAGACCGACGTAGGAGGTGTGGATCTGGGAATCGGTCCAGGAGTGGATTGCACGCAGCAGGGCACCACGCGCCTCGGCCTCGCGGAAAGCGATACGCAGTGCCTGACGCGATACCTCGGAGCCGTCCACGCCCACCACGACGGGACCGTACTTGTTTTCCGCGGTCACGTCGTTATCCTTGCGGACCACCACGACCGGGCAGTCGGCGTGGGAGACCACGGCGCTGGAAACGGAGCCCATGACCAGGCCGGACAGGCCACCGAGGCCACGGGAACCCATGACGATCATCTCCGCGGTGGTGGATAGATCCAGCAGCGTATCGATCGGGGCGCCTTCCTTCACCAGGTAGCTAACCTCAACCTCTTCACTGAAATCGCTGACGATCTTGTGGGCGTTTTCGATCTTGTCAACCGCCTCGCTTTCGAGCTCGTCGTAGAGTTCCTGCGGGGGCACCATCCCGTCGGCGTACATGAATTGCGGCATGGTGTAGGCGCTGACCAGCTTCAACGGCTGCTTGCGCTTGAGGGCTGCGTTCGCTGCCCACCTAACGGCTTCGTTGCTGGCATCGGAACCGTCAACCGCAACGATGATTTCCTTATCGCTCGTGGTAGCCATGGGAAATGATCCTTCCTTGCAGGGCATTATTCGATTTGTCCTTCAACACTTCCCATTATCCTGAAAAGCAGTAATGAATGCAGGAAGGTGCCTGATTCGCCCCTATTTTCGGGACATATCAGGCACCTTGTGAGTGATTCGTGAATGGTCGGTGTAGTTGGTCAGTGAGTGTGGTCGGTGTAGTTGATCAGATGATTAGCGACGAGTGGTGTCCGGCAGCGGAACGTCATCAGCAGCAGGGGCGTTGGACGGGGAGAAGAACTCCAGCAGCGTGCGGAAGATGTTCAGCAGAACACCGCCCAGCTCGCTCTTGAACAGGTTAGACAGGGAACCGGTAATTGCAGCAATATCCATGCCGGGTAGCATAACGGATTGATGGGACCTTTACCAGTAAAAAGGGGCTTAAATCCTACGCGGATCCTTGTTCCCCCAGCTACCGACACGCCGTGGGTGGCAAAAGATTTTTTGTGGCACCTCATTTCTTCCCAGCGTCACCGCGCAAAAGATGATGATTTTAGTGCTGTTTTAGATCGCTTTGCTGCAGGGGAAGTCTGCCTGGATTCCGGCACCCCCATCGCCCCGGACGACGTCCTACGCCCGGGAAGCTTCATTAACTTCTATCGTCGCCCAGCCCCGGAGCGCCCCGTCCCCGGCGAGATCACGGTGCTGCACCAGGACCGAGACATTGTCGTCATTGATAAGCCCCCTTTCCTGGCGACCCTCCCGCGTGGCCAGCACATCACGGAAACTGCGCTAGTGAAGGCTCGCGTTCAGCTCGGCATCCCAGAGCTCTCCCCTTCCCATCGCCTCGATCGCCACACCCGTGGCGTGCTGCTGATGACCGCCCGCCCGGAGGTCCGCGGCGCCTACCAGACGATGTTCGAGCGCCGTATCCCCCACAAGGTCTACGAGGCGCTCACTCCCCTGCCCAACGAGGCTCCCTTCGCCCCGATCGCCCCTCTGGCCGATTGGCGTTCGTGGGATCCACCCACGCCGGAGCGCCCCTGGCGCCTGGAACACAGCATGTCCAAAACACGTGGGCATCTCAGCACCATCCTCACCGATGGCCCTCCCAATGCGCTCACCGTGGTCTCTGGACTGCGCACGGAGTGCCGCGACGGCCGGGAGGTCCTGGTTTGGCGACTGGAGCCCCGCACCGGCAAGACCCACCAGCTGCGTGTCGTCCTGCGCTCGCTTGGTCTGCCGATTCTGAACGATCCTCTCTACACCGAGCTCACGGACGCAGCGCTGTTTAGCATGGACGCCCCTACGCCCCGGCCGGTTTACGCGGAGGACGAGGACTTTAGCGCTCCCATGGGGCTCATCGCCAAGGAGCTCCACTTCCCCGACCCGTTGACTGGCCAGCAGCGAAAGTTCATCAGCAACTTCTAGCTTTAATCTTCCAGCTTTACGGTAACGCCCCGCAGGATCCGAGCCGTGTAGAGGGAACCCGCCGCCAGCACGACCACGACCAACCCGGAAACCAGGGCGAAGGCATGTGAGTAGGCCGTACCCGCAGCGGCGAGCAAAGGTTCAGTCCAGCTAGCTTCGGTGGAGTGCGCGATGTGCACGGCAGAGTGCAGGCTCTCCCCCGCCGACTCGGGCGCGCCGGCCGGCAGAACAAACAGTGCCGAATACAGTGCCGTCACCAAGCTGCCCAGAACGGCAATCGAGGTCAGAGATCCGAATTCGTAGCTGACTTCCTCCACTGAGGAGGCCATGCCTGCCCGGTGGCTGGGCACGCCAGAGATCATTGCGATGGAAGCTACGGCCATCACCGCGCCCAGCCCCATGCCCTTGATAAATAGGCCGCTGAGAAGAATGGGCGTCCAACCCCAAAAACCATAAAGGCATACGATCGCCGCACCGATCGTGGCTACGCCGAACCCTCCGGCGATCAGGCGGCGAATGCCGAACTGCGCCAGGCGCGCGCCGGCGTAGATCGATGTGGCCAGAGCACCCATGGCCGCGAAAGTCACGTACACACCGGAACGCAGGGGGGATAGACCGTCCGCGAGCTGCAGCTTCTGCGTGATGACGTACTGCAGCCCCGCGAGGGCGAACATCGACAGCGCGGCACCCAAAGCGCCGGAGCGGAACGCGGGGTAGCGGAAAATGTCGAGGGTGATGAGGGGTTGTTCTAACCCTTCTTGACGCCGCGTAAAGGCCCAGCCAGCTAGGACGAGCAGTACGGCAGCCACGCCGATGATTGGCCAATTCTGCGGAGCATGCGTGCCTTCCTTGATGAGCATCACCGCACTGACCAGGGTGATCATCGCGTAGACGGAGGAACTGAAATCCCAGTGCTTGTCCGGGTTTGCACGGTCGGGCGGGGCCACAAAAGGCACCGCGACAAGGGCTGCGATCACCAGCGGGACGTTAACGAGGAAACAAGAGCCCCACCAATACGCTTCCAGCAATAGCCCGCCGACGATGGGGCCGAGGGTTGCAGAGACAGTGGACAAGCTGCCCCATATGCCGATGGCCAGGTTCAACTCTGCGGGATTGGTGAAGGTAAGCCGGATCAGCGATAACGTGGACGGCATCATCGTAGCGCCTCCCACGGCAAGCAAGGCTCGCCCCAGAATGAGCATCGCGGCGCTTGGCGCAAAGGCCGCCAGCAGTGAGGCGCATCCGAAGATGATGAGGCCTGCAATGAACATCCGCCGGTGGCCGATCTTGTCCCCGAGCGTGCCGGTCCCGAGAAGTAGGCCGGCGATGACGATCGCGTAGATATTGACGATCCAGAGCTGTTGCGTGCTGGTGGCGCCAAGGTCTTCGACGAGACTAGGGAGTGCTGTGTACAGAATGGTGTTGTCGAGCGTAATGATGGTGATGCCTACGCCGACGGTGGCTAAGAGCAGCCAGCGTTGGAGGGGACCCGTATTAGCCGACTGCGCGTTCATAGGGGTGACTTTACCAATGCCGATTAGGACTGGAAAATGGGAAAATAGGGCATGAAAAAAAGGGAGTGTCTACGCGTAATGCGTACACACTCCCTTAATCTTT